>NZ_JANSHO010000077.1:0-50263 GCF_047502635.1 Synechococcus sp. RC10B2 | reverse complement strand
CTATGAAACTATATCAACGACCCCCATCATGGGTAAGCGACTAAAGTGGCTAGCGCGCTTTTCCGGCGCGCACTCAAGTGCGGGGCTAGCAAGCTATCCTCTTGTGTTTGCCTTTGCCGGTATTTGGGAGCGCTGGCGCAGCCCACAAGGGGTGGAGATAGAAACTTGCGCCATCCTCAACACGCCGGCCATGATGGAGCCTTTCCACGAGCGGATGCCGGCCATTTTGACGGAAAACGACTACGACCTCTGGCTGGATCCACGGGTGCGGGATCCCAAGCTGCTGTTGCCCCTGCTCCGCCCCTACCCGGCAGAGGCCATGGCCGCCTACCCCGTCAGCACCCATGTGAACAACCCGCGCCACGAGGATCCCACGTGTCGTGCTCCCATCGGAGAAGCTGGGCAGGGATCCAACCTCAGCGAGCCCGCTGGTAGCGCATCCCCGGCAGTTGCACCAGCCAGCCTTCCAGTTCCATAAGCAGCAGGGTGCTGGAGAGGGTGGCAATGTCCATCTGGGTGGCCTGGACCAGGGCGTCGAGGCTGAGGATTTCGTTGCCCAGGAGCTGCCAGAGAAGCTGCTGCTGGGGATCGCTGGGGCCGAAGGAGGGGGGCTGTTCTGGGGGAGGGGATCCCTGAACCAAATCCAGCTCTTGGAGCAGCTCCTCAATCCCCAGGATCATGCCGGCGCCGTTGCGGATGAGCTGCAGACAGCCGCGGGCCGCCGCTGTGTCGATATTCCCCGGTAGGGCGTACACTTCCCGACCGTAGTGGTTGGCCAGGTGGGCGGTAATCAGCGCCCCCGAGCGCTCTGGGGCCTCCATCACCAAGGTGGCGCGGCAGAGGCCGGCGATGATGCGGTTGCGCTGGGGAAAGTGCTCCTTGGCCGGCGGCGTGCCGGGAGGATATTCGCTGAGGACGGCTCCTTGCTCCAAGATGCGCCGGTAGAGGGAGCGATGGTGGGCGGGGTAAACCTGATCCACCCCCGTTCCCACCACGGCCACTGTCTTGCCGCCTGCCTCTAGGCAGGCCTGGTGGGCAATGCCGTCGATCCCGGTGGCCAGCCCCGAGACCACCACACAGCCGGCTTCTGCCAGGGCGGCACTAACTTTCTGAGTCCAGAGCCGACCGTAGGAGGTGGGGGCGCGGGTGCCGACAACAGCAATGGCCGGCTGCTGCCAATCGGGGCATTCCCCTAAGACATAGAGAAGGGGCGGCGGATCCGGCAGCTCCCACAGCAGCGGCGGATAGCCGGGATCCGCCGGGGTTAGGAAAGGGATCCCAGGCTTTTGGGTCTGCTCCAGGATCTCCTCAGGATCGAGGCCAGGCCGGGCAGAGACAATTGCCTGGGCCAAGGTAGGGCCGATGCCTTCTACCTGCTGCAGGTCCAGGGCGTCCGCCTGCCAGGCCTGCTTCAGGGATCCAAAAAACTCCGCCAGCCGTTTGAGCCGGTGCGGGCCGATGCCCTTAATCTGCGCCCAAGCCAGCCAGTAGGGCCGCTCTTGTTCGCCGCGGCAGGATCCCGGCCTGCCGGCGTTGTCAGCGGGGGAGGAAGGAAAAAGCAATCTCAAGTCTCTGGATCATCGAAAAGGGGAATCTCGGCGGCTGGCTGCCTCGACCCTGCCGCGGGGCTAATACCAGGTTAATCGAGCCATCCTGCTTTAAAATGAAGTCCCGCTGAAGATGCACCTGCACAGCAGGAGGTCGGAGGATGCTCGAACAGGATCCCGCCGCTGGCCTTTTGCGCTTTGGGCGGCTGCGGCAAGCTTGGGTGTGGGGGATCTATCCCCTGCTGTGGCTATTGACCTGGGTGGGCGTGCGCTCCGCCCAGCCGCAGCTATTGGGGATCCCGGCTTGGTACTGGGGGGCGGGGTTGGCCATGTTGCTGCTGGTGCCCTTGAACCTCTACATTGTGCGCGTTTGCTGGCCTAGAGATGGGTGACACGGTTTTGAGTTTGGGTGTGGTTGGGGTGTACCTGCTGCTGTTGGCGGCCATTGGCTGGTGGAGCTACCGCCACAGCGGCCAGGATCCCGTGAGCTATTTCTTGGCGGGGCGGGGGCTGGGATCCCTGGCCTTGACCTTGACCACGCTGGCGACGCTGCTGAGCGCCTTTACTTTCCTCGGCGTGCCGGCAGATGCCTACACCCACGGCCTGGGGATCTTTCTGGGGGTGGGGGTCACCACCGCCTTGATTTCGGGGCTGTTTTTTTGGATAGGCTACCGCGTGTGGCTGGCAGCTCGGCACTTCGGCTTTATTACCCCTTCCGAGTTTTTTGGCCACCGCTTCAACAGCCCTCTCCTGGCCCTGCTCTATTGCCTGAGCGCCCTGACGTTTACCGCCCCCTACATCAGCATCCAGATCATTGGCGGAGCCCGCACCCTGGCCGCTGTTTTGGGAGAAGGGATCCCCTATTGGCCCCTGGCGGTGGTGGTGGCCTTGGTGATCTTGGGCTATGTCCTCTTCGGCGGCTCCCAGGCGGTGGTCTGGACGGACGTGGTGCAGGGGATCATCCTGGTTTTGGGGATGGGGGTGGCCTTTGTGGCGGTGGCCCTGAGCTTGCCCCCGGAAACGGCTGGGCAGTTGGATCCCTGGCTGAGCTTGCCGGGCCCGCAGGGGCGTTGGAGCTGGCAGACCCTGCTGGGCAACCAACTGCTGTTTTTTATGGCCACGCCCCTTTTTCCCCAATTTTTCCAGCGCTTCTACATGGCCAAAAGTGCCCGTCCCTTCCAGACTCTGATGGTGGTCTGGCCGCTGCTCATTCTGCTGGTGTTTTTCCCGGCAGCCCTCATTGGCGTCTGGGGCCGGCTGGCTTTTCCTAACCTGCAGCAGCCGGACCAGATCATGCCGCTGATGTTGCAGAGCTTGCCCAGCGGCGTGGCGGCAGTGGTGATTACAGCCGCGCTGGCGGCTTTGATGTCCACGGCGGACTCGCAACTGCTCACGGCCAGCTCCCTAGTGACGCGGGATCTGGTGGTCACCTTCCTCAAGCGCCCGCTTTCCCCGCACCAGGAGGAGCTGTTGGGCCGCTGGGTGGTGCTGGGGATTGGGCTGGTCTCCTTTGCCATTGCCGTCAGGCCGCCGGGGCTGATTGCCCAGATTGCCACCTGGAGCTTCCAGGGCAACGCCATGCTCTTTCCCGTCTTGATCGCCGGCCTGTACTGGAAGCGGGCGACTCGCGCCGGGGCCGTGGCCGGAGCTTTGGTCTCCAGCGGCCTCACCTTGGGCTGGCTGTCGGGCCTGTTGCCCAAAGGCTGGACGGGCGGCTGGCTGCCGGTCATCCCGGCGGTGGTCGCCGGCACAGCCGTGCTGGTGGTGGTCAGCCTGCTAACCCAGCCCGACCGGGAGAGGGTGGCCGCCTACTATGAGAACGGCCCTTGGGCGGAGGAAGGGATCCCGGAATCTTCAGTTGTCTCGACCTAGATGGCGGCCCTCACCCCCAGCCCCTCTCCCTCAGGGAGAGGGGAGATGCTGCGGCGCTGCTCAGCTTCTGCCGGCAGCCAACCTCTTGAGAACCAGGAAGGTGCCGACTAGGAAGAACAGGCCCATCAAGCCGGCCAGCGGGTTGCCGCCGATGCCGGTGAGCCACTCTGGCGCTTTGCCGGTGTATTCGATCCAAGCCAAGTTGTTGACCCAGGTGATGCCCCACACCCAGCCGGCGTGCAGCCCCAGGCTGAGTCCTAGCTTGTTTTGGTTCCACACCTTGGCCTGGGCCAGCAGCAAGCCCATCAGCCATAGCCCCGGAAACTGGGGCCAGGTGGCGAGAATCTCCGCCAGCGGCTTTAAGAAATGGGCCAAAGCAAAGAGAAGGCTGGATCCCCACAGAGCGCTTGTCCAGCCGTAGTCCAAGGCCATCTCCTGCAGCAGCCAACCGCGGAACAACAGCTCTTCCGCCAGCGCCACCGCCAGGCCCACCCCTAACCCCAGCAAGCCATAGCCGAGCAGGGATCCCCCTGCCACCGGCTGCCAGCTCAGCCAGCCCAGGGCACCCTCTAGGCCAAAGAGCAGAAAAAGCCCGCCAACACCCATCCCCAGGCCCCAGAGGATCCCAGCCCGGCAGGCCCAACTCTTGTCTAAGCCATAGGCGGCAAACCCGGATCCCCACAGCCACAGCCAAAGGAGCAGCAGGGCATACAGCGGCAGCCAGAGGTACTCTCGCCCAAAGAAAAACCCCCCTAGGCCGACCCACGGCAGCCAGGCCAAAAGGGGGATCCCCAAAAACAGCAACAGGCGCAGCGGAAATGGAAAAGCTTTTAGTCTGGCAATCTGCAGGCCCACCCAACCCGCTCCTAGTTAGCGTTCCGGCTCGATCGAGCTGGTGAGGCCGTGCTGGCGCAACTGCTCGCAGTAAAACTCCGCATGCTCCCGCGGCACCACGATGACCACAGCAACGCCGTTGTTGTGGGCTTCCAGCATGATTTCGGTGGCTTGCGGCGGCAGCATCGATGGGATCACCTTCACCAGCACCTGCACCACGTACTCCATGGTGTTGACATCGTCGTTGTGCAGCAACACCCGGTACATGGGCATGTGCTTCGGGGTTACAGAAGGCTTAACCAGAGTCTCCGTAGCCACGACGATCCCTCCTTGGGTCAACAAGAGGTTCTAGAACGCAAAACCGGAAAACAGAGCCAAAAAGCAAAAAACCTTAATGGAATTTTAGCCTTCTCAGCAAGGGTTGTGAAAAGCCGGCGCACGGAGGTCGGCGTTCTTAAACAGAAGCTAACCCAGTTTTCACCGGCCCACAACCTCAGTTTGGGCGCAAAAATGCTTGACTGAGGGCGGTTGGCTGTTGTTGCGGATCCCTTTACATTTGCCTGCGTCGCCGAGGTTAGCTGTATGAGTTCCCTGCGTTCCCGTCGCTTTTTCCTGCAGTTGCTGATGTTTGGCGGTGGGGCAGCTGCCCTGGCCGCCTGTGGGGGCAACTCCAGTTCTTCCATCCCGCCGCTGGGAGAGCCCGGATTTCCCCAAGGGGTGTTTGCCGGGGATCCCACCGCTGAGGGGGCGGTGCTTTCCACGCGGGTGGTGCCGGCCAGCAGCGTGGATACGGTGCCTGTGACGCTGCAGGTGGCGGAAAATGCCGAGTTCAGCCCCATTCTGCAGCAGGTTTCGCTGACTGCCCGCCGCGTGGCCGGTCGCAACTACCGCACCGAGCCGGGCGACTACATTGCCCGGGCCGTCGTTACCGGCCTGAGGCCGGCGCAGCGCTATTTCTACCGTTTTGTCAGCGAGGGGCTTACCAGCCCTGTGGGCCAGTTCCGCACCCTGCCGGCTGCGGGCGATGGGCGGCCCATCCGCTTCTTGCACATTAGCTGCGCCAATGAGCCTCCTTTTCCCATTGGGGCAGCCCTATTGGCCGAGGTTAACCGCGGCGATATCGATTTCATCTCCTTCAACGGCGACACCGTTTACGCGGATCGCTTTTGGCTGGGGCTGGATCCCATCGGCAACCTGGAGTTTTACCGCAGCCTCTATCGGGATCAGCGGGATCCCAAGTATGCCGGGCCGGAGTTCCCGCAACTGTTCAGTCGTACCTCCTTTGTCGTCAACTGGGATGACCACGAGGTAATCGACAACTACAGCGGCCAGAAGGCCCGCGGCGGCCGCGCCGTCCAGCTCAACGACACCACCGGGCAAACCCGCGATGTGGAAGATCTCAAGGTGCTCGGCTACCAAGCCTTTTTTGAATACAACCCCATTACCCCCAACCTGACAGATGTGGCCGGTGTGGATAGCCGGGATCGGCTGTTTCGCAGCTTCCGCTACGGGGCCAATGCCGAAGTCTTTATCCTGGATCTGCGCCAGTACCGGGATTTGGCGGCGGTCACCCCCATTTTGCCCATTTTGCCTCCCGGCCTGACCCGGCAGCGTTTTTTGGAGCTGGCCGGCATTCGCCTCACGCCCGAACAGGAAACCCTTTTCTTCGGCCCACCCGGCTCCGAGCAAGCCCTGTTTAACCTGCTGCGCCGCACGCCGCGCACCCTCTTGGGAGAGCCGCAGAAGCAGTGGCTGTTCAACGGCCTGCGCAACTCCACTGCCACCTACAAGTTCATCGTCAGCGAGTTTCCCATCACAGTGACCTATTTCCGCTCCAACGACGTGTGGGAGGGCTATTGGCTGGAGCGGCAGGAGGTGATCGACTTTATCGAGCAGAACAACATCCGCAACGTGGTGTTCCTAACCGGCAACAACCATGCTGGCTTCATCGGCCAGGTCAACCCCGGCAGCAGCAACCCCATTTGGGAAGTATGGACTGGCCCCACGGGACGGAGTGTTACCGCTTTAAGCATCGATGAAGAAGGGAATCGCCTAGGGATCCCCAACGCCAGCCGCCTCTACTACCGGATTGTGAATGGCTTTCTGGCCCCTGTGAACCCTGCCAATCCAGAGGTGAGCGGGATCCCTGGCGTAACAACGGGCAACCTGCGCTTCTTGGAGCTGGCAGTGCCTAACTACAACGTCATCGAAGTGTCCGGCAGCCGCTGCACCATTCAAATCAAAGGCCCCACCGGCAGTGTTCTGACCGATCCCCTGGGACGCCGCGGAGAACTGATTCTGCCCCAGTGAGGAGCTAGACAGCTCCGGCCTAGAAAAATAGAGGGCTTTAGGCAGATTTTATCCACCCTACTCTGATCGAAATCAAGGGATCCCCGCTCTGGTCGGGATCCCTTTTTTGCGATTTTCAACATGGGATCCTTAACGTGATCTGGATCATTCGGGAGAAACAGAGTTGGCTGCTAGAGTGTGGGTGTTGAGGTGGATCCCTGTAGCCAAATCCATTCTTTCTCCGTTCTTCAGTAAGGAGGGCATGCCTATGGCTTCGGTGCGGGGCTGGTTGATGGCAAGCCTGATAGGGGCAGCCGCGGTTGTCGGGGGTGCTGCCGCCTGGGCTCAGAGCCGTAGTTTGTGGCTTCTTAATGGACAATCGACCGTAGTTACAGGCTACTTCTACCAAGGTGAAAACATCTGGGCGCAGTGCGACCAGGATTGCTTCGATGTGGATCTGGTGCTTTACGATGCCAGCGGTCAGGTGGTGGCTGCAGACGAACTGTTGGACGATTTCCCCATCGTGCAGGCGCCCTACGAGGGCAACTTTTCTGTCAAGGTGATCATGGCTAGCTGTCTCCACCCCAGTGGTTGTGCTGTGATCGTAGACTCGGACTACAGCTTCTAAAGGGGCGCCGGCTGTCCTTAACTTCGCCCCCACGGCTTGGAAAGCCAAGTCAGCAGCCTAGCCTGCTTTTTGGGTGGCTTCCTGGACTTTGGCGTGGGTAAACTTGCTTATGCCGTGGACGGTCTTCTCCCAGTAGAAGGGCTTGGTAAAAAGCTGCCACAGGGCCATATAGGCTGCGATGGAGTGGAGCTGCCAATAGATGGGGTTGAGCAGGGCATAGAAGGCCAGATCGTAGTAGCCGCGTCGGAAGACAGCCACCAAGTTCAAGTAGATCCCGATGGCATTTCCTACCAGGAGGTTGAACAAGCCTAGGTAGATCAGCCAACTGGGGAAAATGTTTTGCAGCCAATGAGCACGGGTGAGCAGCCAATAGAAAAAGAGCAGCCACATAATGGGGCTGGTGAGGAAGGTCAAGAAGCTGCCCCCTATGAAAAACTGGTAGGCCAGCCAGTTTTTAAGGCCCAGTTTGCGCAACGAGCGCAGGGGGTGGCGGTTGTGGACTAGCCAAGTCTGCATGTAGCCCTTGATCCAGCGGGAGCGCTGCCGGATCCAGTTTTTGAGGGCGCAATTGGCCTCTTCGTAGGTGGTGGAGTTGATCACCCCCACCGTGTAGCCGTGCTGGCTAGCGCGGATGCCTAGATCGGCGTCTTCGGTAACGTTAAAGGGATCCCATCCCTGCAATTCCCGCAGGCGGTCGGTGCGGAAATGGTTGCTCGTGCCTCCCAGGGGGATGGGCATTTTCAGAGTTTCCAAGCCTGGCAGGAGGTAGTCAAACCAGTAGGAATACTCCAGCGTAAACATGCGGGTGAGGAAGTTCTCGTTGCGGTTGAAGTAATTGAGAGCAGCCTGGACGCAGACCAAGCTGGGATCCCCTTTTCGGAAGGCAATGACTGCTTTTTTGAGTTGGTCGGGGTCGGGGATATCCTCAGCGTCGTAGATGGTGAGGTATTCGCCGCGGGCAAAGGCTAGGCCATAGTTGCAGGCTTTGGGCTTGGTCTTGGGCTTGCTATCCGGCACGATGAGCAGGCGCACATAGCGGGGGGGCTTGGCGGCCCGAGCAGCTTCGATGGTGGCCTGGTCGTTTTCCTCCAGTAAGATGATCACATCCAAGCGCTCATGGGGGTAGTCCAGCTTGGAGAGGGAGTTGATGAGAATTGGCATCACTTCTGGCTCTTTGTAGACCGGCACCAGGATGGTATAGATAGGCAAGTCGTGATCATCCAAAGCGGCCACTTCCTCATCGGAGATCTGGTGGAAGCGATCGGCGGATCCCACTAGGCTGAGCAGCAGTTTGAACAGGATCGAAGCGACGTAAAAAAGATTGATCAGCAGCACCAAGATCGTTAGAGTCGTCCAGGGAGCAGTGGCCAACCCCCACAGCAACAGCAGCAGCAGGCCATAGCCGACCGCAATTTGGGAGGGGGTAAACACCCGCGAGGCCGATTCCTCCGGCAGACGGGTCAGCAGCTTGTAGACTGCCTCTTGGCTGAAGCGGGATCCCTGGTCTTGGCTGAGCAGTTGCGTGATATCCTGCTCGGTGCCCAGAACTTTTTCAATTCGCAACCCTGGCCGCCAGCTGTAGAGCAGCTCATCCACCGCCCAGTCCAGGGGGTCATTGACCATCACGGTGAGGGTGTTCTCATCCGTCCAGGTCAAGGGGTAGAAGAGGTGGCGCATCATCAGCTCGGGCTCGAACTGGCGGCTCAAGCTCTCGTCGCGGTAAAGCAGCCCTGTCCCCATCAGCTCCGAGACGGAAGGATAGCCCAGCAGATGGGCTAGGATGCTGAGATACTCGGGAGTCGAGAGATAGCTCAGACGGGTCAGCACCTGCCCCAGGTTGGATCCAGTGCGGCGGCGGATGTCCAAAGCCTGCTGCCACTGCTCCAGAGTGAGACGACTGCCCAGCAGTTCGGCAGAAAGCTTGCGTTCGAGGATAACTGTCAGGATCTGCTTTTCAGTGGCCGGGATCTCCCAGAGTTTTTCTGCTTCCGGGCACAGGCGTTTCACAGCCCGCCAAACGCCGGGGTAGCCCGGCTCTTCAGTGGCCACGACAACGGTTTGCGGGTTGAGCCAGCCACAGGGCAAAAAGCGCACCGGTATGAGATCGCCGGGCTCGACTAGCCAAGGCAGCTCCAGATCCAGGGGGTGCTTGAGCAGCCAGTCCCGCAGCTTGGGCCGATCCAAAATCTGGCGACACAGGTCGGCGAACTTGTCGGGGTGCATGACCCGCAGGCTCCAAAGAGCCCTGGGCAAGGAGCAGCCCACCTCTTCCCGGTACTCCTCGGCTTCCGCCAGTTGCTGCCGGGTGAGGTAGCCTGTCTGCACCAGCCAGGACTTGATCGACTGCAGCATGGCCTCGAAGTTTGGGTTCGGCTTCAGTCTGGCTTAAGCGCAAGTCCGTGACTAGCCCCCTACGAGGGGATTGGGGATTCGGGGCGGCGGGCCAAGCGTTGGTAGGTATTCCAGGCCCCTACTGCCAGCAGGAGAGCCAGCACCAGCACCAGCCAGTAGCGGTACTGCCACAACAGGAGCTGCCAACTGAAGCGGCCTGGGTAGCGCACCCGATAGCCTTGAGGAGTGAGATCCCAACTCTGTACCTGGGTGAGCTGGGGGGTGGCAGCGTAGGCAGTGAGCACATTTCCCTGCAGTTGGTTGGCTAGGCGACTGCGCGGATCGGCAAGGCCGCGGCTGAGGCGTTCTGCCAAAGCTGGATCGGATCCCCACCAAGACAGCCACAAGGTGGGCCTGCCCTGAACCAAAAAGTACTGCAGCAGGCCGAGGCTTTCCTGGGGCTGAGCGGCCAAGGCCACCTGCTGGTTGAGGGGATTGATGATTTCAAACTGGGATCCCAGCCGGATGGGGCTATTAAGCTCCACCTGATCTGGCCCAGCCACGATCACCTGCCAGGCAAAGTTCCCCGTCTCCAGGTTGGCTTCCTCTTTGGGCAAAACCTCAAGGGTGGGCAGCAGGGGTCGGGCAGCCAGCCGGCTGAGGGCACCGACCAGGTAGGCGGCAGCCGGCAGCAGTTGGGGATCCCCCAGCCCAACCCGTCCAGATCCCTGCAGCACCGCCGGGATCTCCTGCAGCTCGCCGTTGGGGGCTTGGTAGCCACTCCAGAGAAGGCCAGAGCTATCGGAACGCACTTGCAAGGTCAGCGGGGTCAGGGATCCCTGGCAATTACCGGGGCTGGCGCCATAGTCAAAGCGGAGCTCCAGTTGATTAAAGCGGCGCAGCAGGCGGGTGGGTAGGGTAACGGTCTCGTTGAGCTGGGTGCGCCCGGTTAGGTTGTAGGTGCGCAACAGAACGCCATTCAAGAACACGTAGCCCGTCAGTCGATCCCCCACTCGGCCATCCACCGGGTTCATGATCACATCCAGTTGCGCTGCCAGATCCCGCGGGCGCCCCCCCAACTGGGCCAAGTTGAAGTTGAAGACCAAAGACTGGCTGCCAAACCCCCGCAGCAGGGGATCCACAATCCCCAGCTCGCGCAAGCTGAGGCGGTTGGCCCTGAGGGCCCTCTCCCAGTCTGCCACCGCCGCTACCTGGATCCCACGGCTGACCAGCCCGGCCCGCTTCCACTCTTCATAGAGGGCAAGAATGGCCTCGCGGCGGGCGGCCACCCGCAGCCGGGATCCCTCTGGGGTAATCTGATGCTGCAGGTGGGGGGTAAAGTTGGCCGGTTCCAGAATCACCTGAGGTCCTTTGGCTGGACGGCTGCTCCAGAGGATGGGCGTTTGGGGAAAAAGGTGGGCCAGCAAGCTGTACAGGCCCAGAGCTGCTTCCGCCACCTCAGGAGAGGGGTTGGCGGGCACCACCAGGGTGAGCTGGGGGTACATCAGGCGCAGAAAGCCGGCCACAGTAGCATCGGGCACGCGGGGCACCAGCTCAAAGAAGCTATCGCGCCCCACCCTCAGCAGCAGGTTGCCGGTGTTGAGGTCGGCGCAGATGTCGTCGGTGATGCTCAAAAACGGCTGCACCGACACCGTGATGAAGCGCTCCCCTGGGGGCAGGGCCGGGATCGGCACCCGCACCACTGGCTCCTGCCGCAGATCTTGCACCAGGAAGATACCCGCCAGCTCGTCATTGATCAGCACCCGCACCGTGGACGTAGGTTTCAACACCGGCGAGGGATCCAGGCGCAACTGGACAAAGCTGGCTTCCGGGTCGATGCCGTTGATGGGCGCAGGGACGGTGACATCCAGGCGCGGGTTGGATCCCTGCAGCAGCACCGAACGCTCGTAGCCCAGCCTCTGGAAAGAAAGAGGCTCCGCCCCCACTGCCTGGGTCGGCACGCAGCAGAGCAAGCCGGCCACCAGCCATCCCCACCGCCTTCTTGCCTGCCTCACCTCAGCCATTTGCTGGATCCCCAGAACCTGCCCCGACGACAAAAAAAGCCTAGACCCAAAGCAGGGGCAACTGCCAAGCTTTTAGAAGTATATGGCGCAATAGTTATCAATTGGCCACAGGAGAGCCCTCTCGCTCAGGAACTGGCCTAGGCGCGGGCGTAGTCGTCCTCGAAGCGCACGATGTCGTCCTCGCCCAGGTATTCTCCGTTCTGCACCTCGATGATCACCAGGGGAATGGTGCCGGGGTTTTCCAGGCGGTGCTTGGTGCAGGGGGGAATGTAGGTGGATTCGTTGGAGTTGAGCAGCATTACCTCCTCGCCCCGGGTGACGCGCGCCGTACCCCGAACCACGATCCAGTGCTCGCTGCGGTGGTAGTGCATCTGCAGGCTGAGGCGATGGCCGGGCTTGACCTCGATGCGCTTGATCTTATACATCGGGCCTTCATCCAAGACGCAGAAGGAGCCCCAGGGGCGGGTCTCAGCCTGGGAGGGCAAAAGCTCCAGCGCCGGAATTGCCGCGTCGTTCATGTCCCGCACAGACTGTAGCATTGAGGTCACACCTTGTTCCAGTTCAAAGACTTCCCTATCTTCACCTGCAGCCCGGCCACTGTTCATCGACCATCTTGCTGAACCCAATACGCCAAAATGCGTAGAAAAAACGCCTCAAAAAAGGGAAAACTAGTCTAGCTTTGTAGGGATCCCAAAACACGTCCATCGATCCCAAATAGTTTTTCTGAAACTTGTTGGCATTAAGTCACTCCTTGGGATTCGATGAGGTGTTCAAGTCTCCTAGAACTAATTGTGAAGTTTAGCTAAGTTTGTTCGTGAAGCATCTATGTTTGCAACTCAGCTTAAAGCCTTCTGGAGGCTCGTTGCGCCGGTAGGGATCCCCTTGCTGCTCCTGGCTGGTCTCTTGTGGGGGCTGAAGGAAGGCTGGGGCTGGGTGAGCCTGGAGATGCAGTTTCTTGGCTACAAGGGATCCGTAGCCGCCCTGGGGCCGGATCCGCGCCTGCCCATTGTCGGCACCACTTTCCCCCCCTCCCTGGTGCTGGCCACGGCCATTTTGGGGCGATCGCCGCTGTTGCTGCAGGCCATTTTGGGAGCCCTGTTGTTGGGCTGGATGGGGCAACAGTTGCGCCGTCTGCCCGCCGGCCTGGGGTGGCGCTGGCTGTGGGGCTTGTTGCTGCTGCTGCAGCCAGCTTTGATCCTGATGCTGCTGCGTAGCCCCGCCTGGACAGCTACCTCGCTTTTGCTGGGGGTGAACATGGCTTTGTTGTTCCCTCTGGCCGAGGAGAGACGAGCGGCGGAGAAGGACGAGCTGACCGTTACGCTGCGGCTGCTGCTCATTGGCCTGACCTTGGGGCCCCTGATGGTGCTGCGCTGGGAAAGTAGCTGGCTGCTGCCCTGGCTGGCGATAGCGCTGCTATTGGCTTTTCGCCGCGAATCCTGGGGGTTTCGCTGGGCTTCGCTTTTGGTGGCAGGCTTTGTCAGTCTGGCCTTGATCCTGAGCTGGCTGTACGTCAACTGGCTGTCGGTGGGGGATCCCTGGGCCTTTACCTTTCAGGTGGGCAGTGGCCTGCGGCTGCCCCAGTTGCGGGAAGACTTACAGCAGGTAGGTGGCTGGCGGGGGCTGCTTGAAGCGGGAAAGTGGCTGGCGCTGCTGGCTCCTGCCTATTTGCTGTTGGGGATGGGATCCCTGTTGGGTCACGGTTCGGGCCGCTGCGTCTGGATCTTGATCTGGGGGACGCCGCTGGTGATCCTCTTAGCTTCCCTAGGGCAAGGGCTGTTTCTGCCAGAGCTATGCCGTTTTGCTGTTTTCTGGGTACCCTTGCCTCTTGGGATGAGCGCCTACCTCGCTCGTGGAGCTGGTCCCCGTTGGGCTAAGTGCTTGTTGATCACTGCTCTCTTGGGGCTGAACTGCTTGACTGCCGGCTATGGGCTAAGCCAAGAGTCGGGTTTTTGGGCGCCCTTGGTAGCCGAAGAGCGGGATCTCTGGGAGCGACTGGTGGCAGAGGTAGCACCCATAAGCCCCCAGTTAGAAGCTGCCCAAGACCTGTACGAAGTAACTCCTAGCGGGCAAGCTCTAGAAACATGGCGAAGACAGCGCCAGGAAAAGCGCCAGGTGGGGCAATATCTCCGTCGCCACCTATTGCCCGGCGAGAGGGTGCTGGTGGACGACGACATCCACTTTGAGGCTATCTTTTGGGCAAGGGATCCCCGCTCTTTCCTTACTCCTCACCAGTACGAGTTTGCCCTGGCCCTTCAGCATCCCCAGGAAAGGGTGGACTACCTCTTGGTAGCGGGGCTGGCGGATCCCTTGCGGAGCGCCGATCGCATCCTGCAATTTTGGCCTGAGCTCAATTTTGAGGGGCTGCCGGGCTTCAGGGAGGTTTATAGCTCCCCCCAAGTGCGGCTGTGGGCTCGCCAACACCAAGAGGAACCGCAGGAGGAGAGGAGATGAAAAGGAGACGATCCTGGCAGCGGCGACAGGTGCTGCAAGCGGGCGGAGCGCTGCTGGCTGCCTATGGGGTTGCCGGCTGTGGCCAGGAGTTTTTGAGTCAGCAGGGGAGTCGCAGCCCGGAAAATGCCGAGACGGGAAGCATGAACTTGTCAGAGCTGCTGGCCCGCTGGCAGGTGGGCATTGGCGAGGATCCCGGTCGCTTTCTCTGGGAGATTGAGTCGGATCCGCAGGTGGCGGCAGTGGCGCAGGGGTGGGATCCCCATTTCTTGAGCGGCTGGCTCAACAGCTTTGACCACCGCCAGGGGGATCTCTCCTTCTGGCGCAACTGGCACCAGGCCGGGCTTCTGCGGCAGTGGTTTGAGCGGGGCTACAGCCTGCACATCATCACCTGGGAAGACGACACCCACCGCCCCTGCGGCGACTACCACATCTCCCAGCAGTTTATCCAAGACGTAGCCGAGCTGGCGGGGTATATTGCCCAAGCCAACCCCCAAGGCCGCCCTACCTACTGGAGCTTGGCCACCGAGTTTTCCTATTGGCGGATCCCTGCCGATACCTACAACGCCGACACTGCCCCCTACTACCAGGCTCTCATGCGCAACGTCCTAAGAGCTCGCCAGGCCATCAAGGAGCGTTTGCCAGAGGCCGAAGTGGCCCTCTGTTGGGGCGGGTGGATTGCCACCTTCGACGATCCCCAGCGCGGGTCGGGGCGCAGCATGGTGGAGCCTTTTGCCGAGACGATGAGCCGGATGGACGGGATCGCCTTCCAGTCCATGCGCCAGCGGCGGCCAGGGGAGTTTAACCCAGAGCTGAACGGGCCGGATCCGGGCAACCCTGAGCAGATCCGCCTCTGTTGCCATCTCTTTGCCCCCATCCACTCCAACCTGATGTTGGCCCACTACGAGCCATCGATTAAGGACAAGCACCCCAACGGCGGTCGGGCCGACACGGTCCAGGTGGACTTTGCCATCATGAGCCGGCGGGAGTGGCTGCAGGAGGTGTCGCAACTGGGGCTGCGGCGCCTGTCCCTGATGCACTACGGCCTCTACAAAGGGGATCCCTATGGAGCGCTGACGGCAGCGCGGCAATTTCGGGCCCGCGTGGGTTTGCCGGCTGTGGCCCAGGGGGTGTAGGGAAAGCCCTGTGGGCGACGGCCCAAAGCGGCCTTCTGCCGATACAATCCCCCTCGGCGGCGCTGCTGTTGCCGGGAAAAGAAGAGAGGGATCCCTAGATGAAGCCTTTTGCAATTACCAGAAGCTGGCTGCTGGCCCTGGGCCTTGCCCTGGGGGGGTGGGAGCTGCCGGCCTGGGCGGGCTGTGGCTTTCCGCGCGGGGCAGGTCAGACGTTTTTTTCCCTCCAGCCCGAGGTGTACCAACCCCGCACCCGCTTTGACCAGGGGGGACGCCTGCAGCAGGCCCCTTCAGAGTACGGCGAGACCCGCCTCAACCTGTTTGCCGAAACCGGCCTCAGCGATCGCCTCACCCTCAACCTCAACACCAGCTATGTTTTTTTGGAAAATCGCTTTGCTAGCGGCGACCAGCTTGTAACCCAGCGCAACCAGGGCCTGCGGGATCTGGAGCTGGGCCTGCGCCATACTTGGGGAGAGGGGGATCCCTTTTTCTCGGCGCAATTGACGGCCCTGATCCCGCCGGGATATGCCACCCAGAACACCTCCCTGCCCCTGGGCTATGGGGTTTTCGGCTACGACTTCAGCTTGGGAGCGGCGGCTAATGTCGAGCTGGGATCCCTGCCCGCCTTTTTCGACTCCTGCCTCACGTTCCGAGATTACTTGGGCTATCCCGGGGATCGGGTCAAGGCCAACTTAACCCTTGGGGCCGATTTGACTCCTGAGCTGCAGGCCATCCTGGCTTTGGATGGGGATTTTACGTTGGGCAACGGCGCGCCTTTGTTGTTCGGGGATTTGGCGGTTCAGGATCCCGACTACGACAACCTCAAGCTTTCTGGCCAGCTCAACTGGCGGCTGGAGGGAGGGTTAACGCTGGGCTTGGGGGGGTTTCAGTTCCTGGCCGGTCGCAACACCAATGCCGGCGGCGGCTTTACCGGCTATGTGTGGCTAAGTTACTGAAACCCAACAAAATGTTGCAGGATATCCCCTACGGTAACAGGGATCCGCAGGGGCAGATCTAGGATGAGTCTTGGCAAACTACGGCCCGGAGAACGGATCCCATGCCTCGATTTGAGAACCTCATTGCCGCTATCGACGGCAGCGGCCCCACCGAGCAAATGGTGCATACCCTTCTGTCTCTGCCGGCCTTTGCCCAGTGCCACGTGACATTGCTGCATGCGGTGCCTTCCCAGACCTCTGCCGAGGAGATGCGGGCTGCCTGGCAAAAGGGGCAGGAACTGCTGGCCCAAACCCTGCAGACTTTCCCCCCCCGCCCAGGGCTAAAGATCAGCACGCAACTGGTGGAAGGGGATCCCAAGGTGGTGGTGCTGCAGGTGGCCGAGTCCCTGCCCGATCCCCTGATCGTGATGGGATCGCGGGGGCGCAACCGCCTCATGGCCATTTTGCAGAACTCGGTCAGCCAATACGTGTTCCAGCTCGCCTCCTGCCCCATGCTGCTGGTCAAAGACGACGCCTACGTCAAATACCCCAGCCACGTCATGGTGGCCCTCAACAACTCCCCCGCCGCCCAGGCCGCCTTTGCCACGGCCCTGGATCTGGTTGCCGGCATCCCAGGGGCCCAGATCTTTTTGGCCTCGGTGCAACTGGATGCCGATGCCCAAGGCCGGGACGAGGCTTTGGATAAGGCCATTGCCACCCTCAAAAGCCGCCAAATCCCCCACCGGGTGTTTACGGCGGTCGGCGATCCCGGCGCCGAGATCGTGCGCCTGGCGGAAGAGAGCAAGGCCGACCTGCTGGTGATGGGATCCCCAGATCGCCGGCCCAGCATTGCCCGCAGCATCCCCGATTTGGATCGCCTGCTGGGGCGCTCCATCTCCGACTATGTGCGGGTGCACATCGGCTGCCCCGTGCTGATGGTGCGGTCTGCTCAAGACTAGAGACTGGTCACTCCCTAAGGCAGGATAGAACGGCGCTCCGTCACGCGGTCGCTTTGCTGCTGGCGATCCGGGCTGACGGCCCAAGCCTCGAAGATGAGCTCAGGGACGCCAGGGGGGATGGTCATGCGGGTGAGGGCTTGCCACCGCCCCTGCTCGTCGCGGGAGAAGTCCAACAACCACCGGGGGCCATCCACCAAAGAGCGGGTGTGACCGTGCTTGACCCAAAACTTAATCCACAAAGGAGGCTGAGCGGTGGAGCTACTGGCAGAATTGACGGAAGCCGGCAAACGCAGCACTACATC
Organism: Synechococcus sp. RC10B2; assembly: GCF_047502635.1. Lineage (NCBI taxonomy): Bacteria > Bacillati > Cyanobacteriota > Cyanophyceae > Synechococcales > Synechococcaceae > Synechococcus > Synechococcus sp. RC10B2. The sequence continues at coordinate 32,961 of NZ_JANSHO010000077.1, read as the reverse complement.
GAAGTTGTCACCTGCCCGCAGTTGCTCAGGCACCACCAGTTGCGGCGCCGGGCAAGCTCCCGGCACCTGCGGGGAAAGAGGCGAGGTTCCCGGACTGGCGGCGGCGAGCGGTGGCGGCGGAACCGCCTCCTCGCGAGGTGGCTCAGGTTGGGGTGGTGGAGAAGAGGATGAGATGGGCACTGGCCCAACCTCAGGTTGGGCGGCAGGTTCGGGCGCGGTGTCTGCTAGGGAGGCTGGGAGCTCTTCTGGCTGAAGCGGGCCCAAAACTTCTCCAGCCTCCTCTTTTTCCGCAGGGGCGCTGCGCTGCGAGATGCGCAACAACTTCTGCAGGGTGCGTTCGGGGGACAGCAAGGGTGAGGGCGGGGAAGAACTGCCGGCTGCGGCTGGCGTTTCTTCTTGCCGCTGCTGACCGGCAGGGATCCCTGGGGAGGGTGGGAGGACTTCCCCCTGGCCGCGACAGCGAACGGAAAAGGAGATCCGCAGCGGCTCTGGATCCGACCAGGAAGAGGGAGTGAGGCGCAGTTCCCCCCGCAGCGGACGGCTCCAGGTATGGCTCGGCAGGGTGATGGGAATGCTGAACACTGCCGTCCGGGCTTCAGTCGGAAATTGAATCAGCCGTTGCCCCTCGAAAACCGGGCTCTGCTCCCCTTCATCTTCTTGCCAAACTCGTACCCGCAGCTCGCCACTACAGCCAATCCGCCCCGTCACCACCAGCACTTCCCCCGGAGATCCCTCCAATTCGCTGTGCATCAGGGAAAACAGCTCTGGCGGGATGGCAACCTCTTTTTTCTGAGCCAGCTCAGGAGGTTCAGACGCGACTTCTTGGGCCGCCGGGGATAGTGCCTGTTTCCGCTGCACCGGGGCGGGCACAACCTGGAAGCGCAGGCAATTGTTCAGCTCCGCCTCGCCAAATAACTCGGCGATCAAATCGGCATCTCGGCAGTGCAACTCCCAAAAACCAGGGGCGAGGTGGGTGGCCGGCAGGATGACGCCGATCCCCTCCTCGTTGGTGCGAACAGAACGGGTTTGCATGAGCGAGGCGGCTGTCTTGGGGTTGGCTACCGCTGGGGATCCGCTATTTTCGGTCGGCAGAGGGCGCTGGCGGACTTCCACTGTGATGGTGAAGTGGGGCTGGGGAGAACGGGCAACGATGGTGTAGGTGTCCTCTTCCAGAATGGCTCCCTCGGCTGGTACCGGCTGCCAGTCTTCTCGGCCGTTGCGCCGCACCCAAAAACTCAACATCGCTCCCTCACCTCTGGGACACCAAATACTTCACCAGGTCAGCTTGCAAGAGGGTTTGCTGCTGCCCCGTGGGCAAGTGCTTGAGCTGCACCTCCCCGGCCGCAGCTTCCGCATCCCCCAGCGCGACAGCCCAGGTCGCACCGCTGCGGCTGGCCCGCTTGAACTGCTTGCTGAAAGCGCTGCCGCTCAGATCCAGCTCGGTGCAGAAGCCGGCTTGGCGCAGAGCTTGGGCAATCTGAAGGGATTGGGCCTCCGCTTTGGCGCCGCGGGAGATCACGTAAACCTCGACCGATGTTGGCGGAATCTCCTGTTGTTTCTTCTGCAGCAGCAAAACCAGCCGCTCCAGGCCGATGGCCCAGCCCACCGCCGGGGTGGGAGGCCCGCCCAGCTCCTCCACCAGACCGTCGTAGCGGCCACCCCCACAGACGGTGCTCTGGGATCCCAGCTCCGGCGAGACGATCTCAAAGGCGGTGTGGGTGTAGTAGTCCAGGCCGCGCACCAGGTAGGGATCCAGCTCATAGGGAATGTCTAGGGCTTGGAGATGGGCCTGCACTTGCTCGAAGAAGGCCCGCGAGTCAGCACTGAGGTAATCGGGCAGCTTGGGCCCTTGTTCAGCAATGGTGCGGGTATGGGGATCCTTGCTGTCGAGGATGCGCAACGGGTTGCGGACAAGGCGCTCCTGGGAGTCCGGATCCAGCTCTTCCTTCAAAGGGGTAAGGTAGTCCACCAGGGCTTGGCGATAGGCCCGCCGATCCTGCGGATCCCCGAGGGAGTTGAGCCGCAAGGTGAGGTTTTCCGCCCCCACTGCCCGCAGCAGATCCCAGGCCAAGGCGATGACCTCGGCATCGGCGCGGGGATCGCGGCTGCCCAGCAGCTCCACCCCCAACTGGTGGAATTGGCGCTGCCGCCCCGCCTGGGGACGCTCATAGCGAAACATCGGCCCACAGTACCAGAGGCGCTGCACATCGCCGGCCACCTGCAACCCATGCTGGATGTAGGCCCGCACCACGCCGGCGGTGTTCTCGGGGCGCAGGCTCACCTCCTGCTCGCCGCGGGTGCTAAAGGAGTACATCTCCTTGCCCACCACGTCGGTGGCGCTGCCAATGCTGCGGGCAAAGAGTTCTGTCAGCTCCAGAATCGGGGTGCGGATCTCCTGGTAGTTGGCTCGCCCCAAGATCTCGCGGGCGCTGGCCTCCACCTGCTGCCAAAGCCGTACCTCCTGCGGCAGGATATCTCGGGTGCCGCGCACCGCCTGGATCATCTCCATGCCTGTTCTCCCCCGCCCAGAACCACGGCTTGCTGCGCCAATGGTCGGCGTCAGTTTTTTCCTATCAACTCAATTATCGATTATCGGCTATCGGCAGCCGCGTTCCCCATTGCCGACGGGGCAAGCTGAGCCTGAGCTAAACCCCAACAGGAGTAGGTGGCGGCCACTTGGCTGCTGGCAGCCACAGCGGCGGTGGTGGAGCGCAAAATGGTGGTGCCCAGGGAAACCGGCACTCCGCCATGGGCTTCCGCCTGACGGCGCTCGGCCTCCGTCCAGCCGCCTTCTGGGCCGATGGCCACCGCCAAGACGGGATCCCTCTCCGAGAGCCTCAGCTTCGGCAGGGCTTGCAGCAGGAGGGGAGCGTTCTCCCGCGCCACAGCAATGCCCCACCAATCGGCTTTGAGCTCGGCCAGCCAACTTGTCCAAGGGGTAGGGGGATCAACCTGGGGCCAGCGCAGCCGCTCACATTGTTCGGCGGCCTCCTGCACAATTTTCTGCCAGCGTTCCCGCCGGCCCCATCCCGGCTCCACCACGGTGCGCTCCGTCAGCAGAGGGGTAATGCGCGCCGCTCCCAGCTCGGTGACCTGGCGAAACACCTCGTCAAACCCCGGCCCCTTGACCACTGCCAAGCCCAGATGCAAATAAACGGGCAGCTCCCGCGGCAGCGCCTCCACCTCGCCCATAACCTGGGATCCCTGCGGCTGCCAATGGGCCAGCCACAGCTTGCCGGAGCCATCCAAAACCAAGAACGGATCCCCCGGCTTGAGGCGGCGCACCCGCTGCAAGTAGTGCTCTTGCGGGCCGGTTAAACGGAGAACACCGCCGGCATCCCGTTGAGCCGGGTCGATGGCCAGGCGGGGCAGAGAACTCAGGTCATGCGTGCGTTCAGACAGCACCATTCTCCCCGTCGCCAGAGGGCTGCCACCGCCCATTCGTTGGCCTCCAACATCTCCGCCACCAACTTGGCCTGCTCGAGGAGGATACCGCTGAGGATCAGCCACCCCCCCTTTTTCACCACCAGGCCAAACTCTGGGATCATATCCAGGATCACGTCCGTCAGAATGTTGCACACCAGCCCGTCCACCATCTCGGGAATGTGCTCCAGGCTCCCCTGGGCCACCACAATGCGATCGGTGAGGCCGTTGAGGTCGCGGTTGTGGAGCGTGGCCTGCACCGCCAGCGGGTCGATGTCCACCGCAAACACCCGCTTTGCCCCCAAAAGAGCCGCCGCCACCGACAAAATGCCCGATCCACAGCCCACATCGGCCACTGTTACCCCCTCTGTGCCCGCCCCCAGGCGCATCTCCAAAGCCTCCAGGCAGAGCTGGGTGGTGGGGTGCGTGCCCGTGCCAAAGGCCATGCCCGGATCCAGCCGCAACAGGAGACGACCGGGATGGGGGGGGGGATCCAGCCAGGCCGGACAGATGAGCAGCTTGTCCCCAACTGGCTCGGGCTGCCAGTGCTGCTTCCAACTGTTGCTCCAATCCTCCGCTTCTATGCGTTCCCAGCGCAGTTTGGGGATGGGCTGGCCAGCCACAAGGGCGTCTTGCCGCAGGCGCAGCGCCAGAGCGGCCAAATCCAAAAGGGTGGCGCGGAACCAGGGCAAATAGGCGTGAATGCTGATTCGATCTTCGCCATGAGCCTGGCTGGCCATGCCCTGACAGCCAAAGCTCTCCAGCCGCCAAAAGATCTGATCCTCCTGGGCAGGGGAAGCGATGATGTTGAGAGCCCACCAGGCCCCACCGGGATCCGGCGCTTGGGCAGGCGAGAGCAGGCTGGGGTCGGCAACGGTTGTGCTCACGGGGATCCCTTCAACAAACCTAAGGAAAACCGAAGTTTTGGCTAACAGAATAGCGCTCCAAGTTGCCAGCAGGCTAGCACTTAATCCAGCACTCTATATCAAAAATTGCAGTTCTCCCCTCAATTCATAGTTTAGGCTTTAAGAGCCTGCCCCACTGTTCCTGGTTGGTCTGGGATTTGAAGGCGCACACCCGTCGGCTTGGCAGCGACGCAGGGATGGACTTCCCCCCAATTGGGGGATGGCCCTCAGCGGTTCCTTGGATGCCCAGCTCGGCCTTGTGAGATAGATTAAATCCAAAAGCATTGAACAAGAATTGGGTACAGCGTTGACGTGCTTTCCAGCCTCAGTGATTTTACTGATAGATGAGGTTTGGCCGGGGCATGCTGAGTAACGATGGAGAGGAAGCAATGCAGGCGGCAAAGTCGATGTCAACCGAGCAGTCAGCGCAGCAGCCGAAGGTGGCTCCTCTTGCCAGAGGGGAAAGGGCTGGCCACGAGGATCCCCAGCCGCTCGCAGTCAGCACTCGCAAGCACTCCGTCCCGCTGGCGCGAACGGCTCTCATGCAGCGCTTTAACCGCAGCTTTCCGCCTTTTTATAGCCAGTTCGTCAGCAGCGAGGTGCAGGCTCAAAATCTGCGCTTGGCCTATGCCCTCTACCAAACCCGCAAGGCCGTGGTACAGATGCGGGACGAGCGCAGCAAGACGGTGGTTTGTCTGGCCTATCGCAACCGCCCTTCTCTGCTCAGCGACCTGTTTGGGGTGCTCACCGCTTTCAATCTCTCGGTGCACGGCATCCACCTTTACGGGCAGATCTACTCACCGCACTTGGTGTTTATCCGCGTCACCGTCTCGCGCGATGGCCACAGCCTTTCTGCCCAGACCAAGCTCAACCTAGAACGGGCTATTCACGAGTGCTTGGCGGGGGTGTTTCCCGTTCACGAAACCTTGGCGCTGGAGTTTGATCTCAAGGCCGGCTTGAAAGACACCCAGGTTTCTTTTTATTTTGACCCGGTGTTTCATCTGCCCACGCTGTTGGTGGATGTGGACAACCAGCCGGGCGTGTTTTACCGGGTGATGACCGCTCTGGCGCAGGAGGAGTTGACCGTTGTTCACCTCAATCTGATGCTCCGCCGCAAGCAGACGCGCTTCATTTTCTACTTGCTGGGGCCGGATGCAACTCCAACCCTGCCGGAGTTCCTAGGGCAAAAATTGGCGTTGAGCATCCAGCAGCGGCTGCAAGGGGATCCCGTCTAATCGGCACTAGATCTGCATAGGACTGGGGGGCAAATCGAAAAGGACGGTGCTCAGGTAGCGCTCGGCCCAGGCGGGGCCAAAAGCTTTTTCCAAAACGCGGCGGGTGCGGTCGTTTTGCTGTTGTTGGCTGCAGTAGCGCTGCTGCCCTTGGTAGTGGGCCAGGATCTGGACAGGATCTGTCTGCGGGGGGATCTGTTGCGCCAGCCGGCAGTGGATTTCCAGGTAACGGCAGGCAAAATACAAAAAGCGGTCGGCTTCCGCCTCATCGCCGGGCCGGATGAACAGGCAGTAGGGAGAAAAAATCGTCCCCCACGGCGGCAACTGGCGCCGGTTTTGGAAAGGGGCGAGATGAGCTCCCAAGGCTTCCAGCTCTTGAATGTAGGGATCCGGCAAAGTGGGGGTGACCGGCGAGAGATCGACGATGGCGGCGCTCACCTGGCCGCGGCCGGCCACAATGTCACAGCCAAACAGCGGCAGCGGGTACTGCGGCTGCGGAAACATGACGCAGTGGAGGATATCCAGGCTTTGCCCGGCCTGGGCCAGCTCCAGGTGCAGCTTGCGAAAGGGATCCCCTTGGTAGCAGCGGTTTTCGATCTGCAGTTTCTCGCCTTCCAGGCGGCCCTCCACATAGCCCAGCTCCGCCGGCAGGGCATAGGGAGCCAGGCTGAGGTGGGATCCCCAAATGCTCAGAATCGCCTCCGAAAGGCGCTGGATGAGGGGATGCAGTTGCGCTTGCAGAGCAGGGGCGGTGAACATGGGAGCCAAGAAGACCGGTTAAGCGACAAGTCCTCGAAAGCCCTGCCGGGCCAATCCGCAAAGGTGCCCTCCTGAGATCCAGGTTTCAGGAAGCTGAGGTGGGACTTAATAAAGCGAGGGATCCCAGCCAGTCCAGGGCTGCCGGGGGCTTTGGCGGAGGTGGAGAGGGCCGGATGCTGACCCTAGCGGGCGTTGGCAGCGTTGAGCGCCATTGGATTGATCGAGGACGGAAGGGGTGGGATTCGAACCCACGGTGACCTTGCGGCCACAACGCTTTTCGAGAGCGTCACAATCAACCACTCTGTCACCCTTCCAGTCTGCATAGGGCTTTACCATCTTAGCGGCAAACGGGCTATCCTGCCCGGATCCCCTCTCGTGGAATGGGGCAGATGCAAGCTGGCCAAGCACCCCAGGGCCAAAGCCCTTGGGGGGTACGGCCCGACCAGCCGGAAATGGCGGGGCAAATGAGATCATAGAGGTATGGCTGCCCTTTCCATTCACCACTTTCGCCAGGCCAAACAGGCGGGTCAACCGTTGGTGGCCCTCACGGCTGCTGACTACGCCACAGCGCAGATCTTGGATCGGGCCGGGATCGACTTGATCTTAGTAGGCGACAGCCTGGCCATGACCAGCTTGGGGCACAGCAGCACCTTGCCCCTGACTCTGGAACAGATGATCCACCACGCCCAGGCAGTGCGCCGCGGCGTAGAACGAGCCTTTTTGGTGGCCGACTTGCCTTTCTTGAGCTACCAAGTCTGCAAAGAGCAGGCCCTCCTCTCGGCAGGACGTCTGATGAAGGAGGCAGGGGTGAATGGGGTGAAGCTGGAGGGGGGCTACCCAGACATGGTGGAAACAGTGGCCTTTCTGGTCCAGCGAGGGATCCCGGTCTTGGGCCACATCGGCCTCACCCCACAGGCCAAACATCAACTGGGGGGGTATCGCCAGCAGGGGAAAACCCCCTCGGAGGCGGAGCGGCTGCGCCAGGAAGCCCTGAGCCTAGAGCGAGCAGGAGCCTTTGCCCTGGTTTTGGAACACATGCCGGCGGAATTGGCTGCCCAGATCACCCAGCAAGTCGGGATCCCGACTCTGGGGATTGGGGCTGGCCCGGCCTGCGACGGCCAAATTCTCGTCACCCACGACCTGCTCGGCCTCAGCGAGCGGATCCCGCCCTTCGCCAAAGCCTACGCCAACCTGCGAGAGGTGATCCGAGAAGCGGTGGAAGCCTTTGTCGGCGATGTTCATCAGAGACTGTTTCCCCCCACTTAGGGGATCCCCTGGGAAACTCGCAAGTATCACCTTCTGGCAGCTCAGTTGTTGGTTACTGCGCTCCCCTGGCGAGGATCTCCAGAAATTGGAAGCCAGTCGGGGCAGCCGATTGCCGCCTCTGTCAGAGCTTGCTGAGGATGGACAGCGCACTTGAGGTGGGGATCGCCGCTGTAAAACCTGCACTTGTGGCAGGGGATGCGGTGCATCTGTTGAGCTTGATGCAAGAAGTCCGCGACTGCTCTGGCCACCGTCCACAACGGCAAGAGTAGCAATAGCCACGCGATGGCCCCGCTCAGAAGAGGCGGAAGAGAGCTCATACAGGACACCAGCAATACAGAAGGATAGCTTGCTAGCCCCGTACTTTAGTGCGGAGCGGAAAAGCCCGTAAGCAGCTTTAGTTGCTTGCCAATAGTGTAGACGAGGCGTACCGTTCCCAGGCGAGCCTCTAATCACGGTGAAAAACCCGACCGGTGGCAAGCGTCTGCGAGATGCCAACCTCTCGGCCAACCTGCAAGGACTCCGTCCCGCTGACGCGATCAGACAAGTAAGCAGAACCTTGGGGCTTTGACTGAAAGAACTGTCTAGAGGCGGTTTGGCAACGCCTTTACAAGTTCGTTTTTGAACTGCGTAAGAATCCCCCCCCTTAGTCGGGGAAGTGTCAAGACGGGGTCAGGCTCGGCTGTATAACGTCCCCCAGAGAGGGAAAAGTTGGCAGTGAGAGATCCCACGCTGAAACTCCAATCTAATGGATTTTGGAAGGGGAGCGCAGGGTGTGCCAGGGTGGAGATACAGGCGATAATAGCTTCAGCAACGTGCCCTAGTGGGATCCTCTGCGATGGAAGCCTTCTTCGAGTTCCTTTGGTCTGCCTCGGCCGTTTTGCTGGTGATACTGGTGTTGTTGCATAGCCCCAAAGGGGATGGGCTGGCGGGCATTGGCGGCCAGGCCCAATTGTTCTCCAGCTCCAAAAGTGCCGAGCAGAACCTCAACCGCATCACCTGGACGGTGGCCACCCTCTTCCTCTCCATCAGCGTGGTGTTGGGGGCAGGCTGGCTCTCGGCAGCCACAGGCCCCTAGGGATCCCTGTCATCGTGGCGGTCATCTACTTGCACGGATTCGGCTCTGGGCCTCAATCGGCTAAGGCTACTTTCTTCCGGCAGCGGCTGCAGCAGCTTGGGATCCCTCTGCAGGTGCCCGATCTCAACCAGGGCAACTTTGCCCAGCTTACCTTGACCCGCCAGATCCGGCAGGTTTCTGAGCAGTTGGCGCAAATGGGCCATCCTCCCGTTACCCTTATTGGTTCGAGCTTGGGGGGACTGGTGGCCGCCTGGGTGGCCGAGCAGCAACCCTGCGTGCAGCGTCTGGTGCTCTTGGCACCGGCCTTTGGCTTTCTGGGCCATTGGCTGCCGCGGCTGGGGACGGAAGCGGTGGAAAGCTGGCAACGCACCGGCCAAATGCCAGTATTTCACTACGGAGAAGGCCGTCCGCTGCCGTTGGAGTACGGTTTTGTCACCGATGCCCAACGCTACCCGGATGGGGCGTTGCGCCGGCCTGTGCCCACCCTAATTGTGCATGGGATCCAAGACGACACCATCCCCATTCAAGCCAGCCGAGACTATGTGGCCCGTCGCCCCTGGGCCCAACTGGTGGCGGTGGAGAGTGACCACGCCCTGACGGATGTGTTGGATCCCATCTGGCAGGTTGCCAGCCGCTTTTGTGGCTGGGGGATGGCGACAGAGCAGCCTTGCTGGTGAGGGGATCCCTGTCCCGCGCTTGCCCAACGGTCTATGCCGCCCAAAATGCTCCGCGCCGCTGACGCGACTGCCGGCCTGCTTTTGGATATGGACGGGGTGATCGTGGATTCGGAGCCGATCCACGCCCGCGCCGGGACTATCGCCCTGCAGCGCTGTCAGATCTCTCTGGATCTGGCCCCCATCTCCCTGCAGTTTAAGGGGCGCACCGACCGGGACATGTTCGAGTATCTTGTGGAACACCTGACGGACACCCCGCCTGCGGAACGATCCCTGCTGGTGCAGCGTTTGATCGAGGAAAAGGCCAAGGCTTTTGGCGAGCTGCTGGGGGAGGTGCCGCTGGTGCCGGGGGTGCTGGAGTTTTTGGCGGCCAGCCGCCGCCGCTTCTCAGCCCTGGCCCTCACCACCTCAGCCACCCGTCGGGATCAAGAGCAGATCTTTCAGCGCTTTAACCTGGGCCGCTGGTTCGACGCCGTGGTTACTGCCGAAGATATCCGGCGGGCCAAGCCCGACCCCGAGCCCTACTTGAAAACGGCTGCCAAGGTGGGCTTGGATCCCAGTCTGTGTTTGGTGGTCGAAGACTCCACCCACGGGATCCGCGCCGCCAAGAGGGCCGGCTGTTGGGCGGTTGGCCTGACCACTGCTTTCACCGCCGAGGAACTGCGCCGGGCGGGGGCCGATGCCGTGGTGGACAGCTTTGCCGAGCTGGCAGCACTTCTAGACCTGGGGGGTAAGGGGAAACAGCTCTAGCTCATCACCATGCCGCCGTCGATGGCGAAGACCTGCCCGGTGATGTAGGCTGCCGCCGGGTCGGCCGCCAAAAAGCGCACCAGCCCCGCCACCTCTGCCGGGGATCCCAGTCGCCCCAGGGGGATCTGGGCCAGGATGGGGCCGGGATCCAGCTTCTCGGTCATCTGGGTGGTGATAAAGCCGGGGGCGACGGCGTTGACGGTGATGTTGCGGCTGGCCAGCTCGCGGGCTGCCGTCTTGGTCAGGCCCACCACCCCTGCTTTGGCGGCGCTGTAGTTGGCCTGGCCGGGATTGCCCACCAGGCCCACCACCGAGGTGATGTTGATGATGCGTCCCTGCCGCTGCTTGACCATGATCTTGGCGGCCGCCTTCAGACACAGAAAGACGCCGGTGAGATTGAGATCCAGCACCGCCTGCCAGTCTTCCGGCTTCATGCGCAGCAGCAAGGTGTCGCGGGCCATGCCGGCATTGTTCACCAGCACGTCCACCCGGCCCCAGCGCCCCATCACCTGCTCGAAGAGTTGTTCCACCGCCTGCGGCTGGGAGACATCGGCGGCCACAGCCATCCCTTCGCCCCCCAGGGCGGCGATCTCCTGCAGCAGCGACTCGGCCTCGGCGGCGGAGCGAGCGTAGTTGACGACCACCTTGGCGCCAATCGCCCCCAAGTGAAGGGCAATGGCCCGGCCAATGCCCCGGCTGGCTCCGGTGACCACCGCCACCTGGTTATGGAGCGAGGGCAAGGGGAGAAGTTCAGACATAGGCAGCAGCTTCCCGCTTATTTCTACCGCCGCAACAGTATAGGATGCTTTGGCCTTGTCTGGGGCGGGGAGACTCCCCCCTATGGCCGTTCCAACAGCGATGAGACCGCCTGTCGCCTCGATCCCAAACTCCCCTCTCCTCTTGGGAGAGGGGCTGGGGGTGAGGGCTAGCTCCTCTTGGGAGAGGGGCCGCGGCTGGTCGCATCAGCAGCGCGGAGCGTTTGAGCAACTGGCTGGGGAGACCCCCTCGCGTCAGCGGGCCGCAGGCCCCAACGGTAGGTGCTGTCGCTGCTCGCGCAAGCGGAACGGTGTTCCCTAAGCGCTGACGCCAGGAGGATCCTTGCCCTCTGGGGAGAAACCAGTAAGCTGGGCCAGATTAAGATCGATGGCTAGGCCTAGCCGAGGAACCGTCCATGCAAGTGGAGTTTCGCGAGTGCGATCCGGGAAATCTCTGGATCTGGTTTGAGTTTGCGGAGCCGCCGGTTCCAGCGGAGCTGGAGTACCTCAAGGAGGTGCTGGAATCCTGGTATGTGCTGGGCAAGCTGGGGGGATTCAACGCCGAGCGCCTGGTGGCCCAAGAGGCGGAGGTGGATCTGAGCTATTTGGAGTACCCCAGCGACTCAGCTCCCTTGACCTCCCTGATGCACAACATGGGATCCTTGGAAGAAAAGGGCAACTGGGCCCGCTGCTGGTTTGACCTGGGCACGGCCGATGCCTTGGCGCTGGATGTGCTGATCAACGCCCTGCGCACCCTCAGCCTCGAGTACATTAACCTCAGCCGCGTCATCATCGGCGGGCAGAACGAGGACTGGCCAACACCGGATCCCGAGGAGACCGATGTCTATGATGATCTCAACGGCTACCTGCGGGATCATTGGGGGGAAGAGGGAGAGCTGGAATAGCTCCTACTCCAGGTAGCCCAGCTCTTGCATCCGCCGCACCAAGTCTGTGTTGCTTTCCATGTCAACTCGGCGAGGAGCGGTGCTGGGCCGGCGCGATTCTGCCCACTCCAACCACTGCCTCAGCCCTTGCCGCAGGCGGTCTAGCCAAGCCTGGGGGGAAAGGGATCCCGGCTCAGAAGGGATCCCGGCCGCCAGCAAGTCCTGCAGTTCCGCCGGATCCTGCTCCAGGTTGTAGAGGCTGGGGCGATCTCCGGTTTGGATCAGCTTGGTCACCCCTTCGTAGAGAGCGCGGCGGGTGTCGTAACAGGCGCGCGCCTGCAGCAGGTTGTCGTTGCGGTTTTCCATGGCGCGCAGGAGAATCTGGGGCGGGAAGGCTTCGCTGAGCACCACTCCCTGCTCCGGATCCTCGCCGGCCAGGGTGCGGCTCAGGCTGAGGCGGGCGATCTCGCGGCGAAGCTGGAGGCTGACGCGGGGGGCGCCGTTGGCTAGAGAAAGGCTGGGGCGGAAGCCGGCTGCTTCCAAGAGAGTATGGAAGAGGCGGCGGGTGGAAACGGGGGTGGCCACGCGCTTTCCTGCTGGAAAGTAGCCGGGGTAGTGCAGGATCAGGGGGACGCGGATCAGCTCTTCGTAAACCACAAAGGCGTGGCCGACAAAGTCGTGTTCCCCTAAGCCTTCGCCGTGATCGGCGACGATGGCCACCAGGGTGTTCTGCTCTAGGCCGGTGTGGCGCAGGGTCTCGAAGACGGATCCCAGCAGGTGATCCTGGTAGGCCACCTCGGCATCGTAGATGTCCCTGAGCACCTGGGCCTGCAGCGGGGAAAGCGGCTGGGGCAGGGGCGCCATCCAGCGGTAGGGCTGGGCGTTATACTCCCGCAAAAAGTCGCGCGCCTCGCGGTTGGTCTTGAAGTAGGGAGCATATTTCTGCACAAAGGGCTCCGGCGGCCAGTAGGGCAGGTGGGGCTCCATCAGGTTGACAAAGCAAAAGAAGGGCGGCGCTTGCCCATCCAACTGGCGGCGGGCCATCTGCTGCAAGTAACCGTTGAGGTCAGCAATGGAGGCAGCCGTGTTGCCCTTGAAGTTCATCAGCCGGGTCCAGAGGGAGGCAAACCAGGGGTGCAGCGCCAGTTGGAAGAGAGTATCAGAGCGGGCAAAGGCGTTTTGCACCGGGTAGGAGAGGCGGCGCCAAAACTGGGTGTAGGCGGCCAGCCAGCGGTTGAGGGGGGTGGGCAAGGGATTGCCTTCGGGGGGGCGGGTGGGCAGGGCCCCGCCGTAGTTGTAGAAGGTGTCAAAGCCGCGCCGCAGCCCGTTTTTCAGGATCCCGACCAGGGGGTTGTTGCAAAAGCCCACGGTGGTGTAGCCGCCCAGTTTCAACAGCTCCGCCAGGGTGGGCAGGGCGGGGCTCAGCTCCAGGTCTGCCTGGACAGTCTGGTGGGTGCTGGGATATTCCCCCGTAAACAGGGAGGCGTGGGAGGGGATCGTCCACTGGGCGGGGGCGATGGCCCGCTCGAAGAGGGTGGATTCTGCCGCCAGCCGATCCAGGTTGGGGCTGGTGGGCACCTGGCGGGCCCGCTCTTCCTCTGACCAGTAGCAGGAAAGGCGATCCGCCCGTTGGGTATCGAGCACGATCAACAGAATGTTGGGGCGTTCCCCCAAGGCGGCCTCTGCCATTGCTGAACTCCTCACCACAACCCACCCAACACGGTTCTTAAACTATCTTGACATGCTCCTGTCGGCCCTTTGTCGCCGGCTCCTAGGGCAAAGTGAGCTGGGTTTGGCTGTTGCCCTGGATCCGGGCGGTGTTGGCCTGCCAGTCTAGGATGCCGCTGTCGCCGCTCACGGTCAGGGCTTGTCCGGGCTGGCGGTAGCGCACATTGCCCAGGGCCTGCAGTTGGGTGGAGCCGATGCGCCAGCGGATCTCTTGGGCCTGCAACTCTTGGCCGGTTTGCAGGGACTCCGTCCCGCCAACGCGAACGGCTTTGGCTTTCACGTTGCCCAGCAGGCGCAGCTCGGTTAGGGGCAGCGGAGCCCGCAACTGCTCGCCGCTGAGGCGCACCCTTTGCTGGGGGGCATCCACCTCGACTGCTCCCAGCGCCTGCACCTCGCCGGCGCCAAATTCCCACAAGAAACGGTGGGCGGCCAGCTCCAGCTCCGGATCCCGATACTTGGCCCGCACCGGTTGGCTCGGATCCCGATTCTCCAGTTGCATCTGGGCTTGGCCAAAGTCGATGCGCAAGCGATCCCCCTCCAGAGATCCCCGGCCGTCCAACAGCTCCACCTGCACCTGGCCCTCGGCTTCGAGGAGGCGCTGTTCCGGCAACCACTGCAGCCGCTCTGCCTGCAGGCGCAGGTTGTCCCGCTCCGATTCCACCTCCACCTGGCCCGTCAGTTCCAGCCGCCGCTCGCCGGGGTAGGCGGATCCCCGCTCGGCCCGGACGCGAATGGCGCGATCCTCTGCGTCGAAAAACTCTCCCTCGATAGACTGCAAATGGGCGGATCCCAACTGCACGGGAGTGGTGCCATTTTCTGGGGGGGACTCGTATTCGGCCAGGCGAGCCTGGAGGCGCCAGAGCAGGCCACCATCGGGTTTGGCCTGGGTGAGGGTGATGTCTTCGTAGATCAACTGGGGGGTGGAGATGGGTGCGGAAGGAGCCTCGGGATCCCTGGCCGGGGGTGGCTCCGGCCCACCACAGGCAGCGCTCAGCAGGGCCAAAACCACTAGCCAACCTAGGATCCGAGAAGAACTGGGCTGCATGGCTCTCTCTCTTGCGCGCTTTCTCCTACCCTAGCTTTACCCTGCCGCTGGGCCGGATGGGATCCCGCTGTGGCATCATCAGGGCAGGGTATTGCGGGGGCAGGTGTGACCCAACTGTTGCAACTGTTCATCTACGGCCTCGTCCTGGGCAGCATCTATGCTTTGGGGGCGATTGGGGTGTCTCTCACGTTTGGCATTTTGCGCTTTGCCAACTTTGCCCACGGGGATCTGATGACCTTGGGGGCCTACTTTGCCCTGACGTTTGTCGGCTGGGGTTGGCCGCTAGAGGTGAGCTGGATCCCGGCGGCCTTGGCGACAGCACTGTGTGCGGTGGGGATCGACCAACTGGTCTATCGCCGCCTGCGCCGGGAAGCGCCGGTGATTTTGCTGATCTCTTCTTTTGGCACGGCCCTGATCTTGCGCAGCTTGGTGCAGATTCTCTGGGGGCCCAACAACCAGGTGTACCGCAGCGGCATCCAGTTGCCCTGGCAGTTTTGGGGGCTGCGCGTCAAGCCGGATTGGGTAGCGATTCTGGTGGGAACGGCGCTGTTGGTGGTGGCGCTGCACCTGTTTTTGCAGCACACGCGGGTGGGGAAAGCCATGCGGGCCATGGCCGACAATTTTGACTTGGCCAAGGTGACCGGCATCGATACGGAGCGGATCATTCTCTGGACTTGGGCCATTGGCGCCGCCTTGGCCTGTGTGGCGGGCATCTTCCTGGGCCTGGATACGCGGCTGCACCCCACCATGGGCTGGCGGCTGCTGTTGCCCGTTTTCGCTGCAGCCATCCTCGGCGGCATTGGTCGCCCTTACGGGGCCATCGCCGGGGGGCTGGTGATTGGCCTGGCGGAGGAGTTTTCTACTTTGGTGCTCAGCCCAGCCTACAAGACGGGGGTGGCCTTTGCCATTCTGGTGCTGTTGCTGATCTTGCGGCCCACAGGGCTGTTGGGAGGACGGGCCTGATGTTGAGCTACGCCATTTTCTTTTTGGTTTTGGTGGGGATCTACGGCGTGCTGGTGCTGGGCCTCAATATCCAGTGGGGCTACGCCGGCATGTTCAACATTGGGGTGGGGGCCTTTTTTGCTGTGGGGGCCTACGCCAGCGCCATTGCCACGACGCCGCCCACCCCTGAGCACCTGGGCGGGTTCGATCTGCCGTTCTGGGTGGGCTTTGCCATGGCGGTGGTCGCCGCCGGGGCGATCGCCTTCTTGATCGGCTTGATTACCCTCAAGCTGCGCTCCGACTACTTGGCCATCGCCACCATCGGCATTGCCGAGATCATCAGCCAAATCCTGAAAAACGAGGGCTGGCTGACCAACGGCGTGCGTGGCATCACCCGCATTCCGCGGCCCTTTCGCGGCTGGATCCCAGGACAGGATACGCTGCTGTACTTGGGCTTGGTGCTGCTGGTCTTGGCGGTGGTTTACTGGCTGAGCGAGCGGGCCTATCGCTCTCCTTGGGGACGGGTGCTGCGGGCTATCCGCGAGGACGAGCCGGCAGCCCTAGCCGCTGGCAAAGATGTGCTCCAGTTTCGTTTGCAGGCATTTGTCCTGGGATCCATGCTCATGGGGCTGGCGGGGGCGCTCTATGCCCATTTTGTCAACTTCATCAGCCCGGAAGCCTTCCAGCCGGAGTTTGCCACCTTCATCGTCTGGGTGATGTTGATTGCCGGGGGCAGCGGCAACAACCGCGGCGCCCTGCTGGGGGCGCTGGTGATTTGGGGCGTGTGGTCGGGCAGCGAATGGTTGACCAACCGTCTGCCGCCCCAATGGGCCACCCGGGCCGGCCCCTTGCGCATTTTGTTGATCGGGATCTTGCTGCAGGTGATTCTTCTCACGCGCTCCCAAGGGCTGTTGCCAGAACGTCCGCCCAAGCCTGTTGTGGCTACTTCCGTTTCGTCTAAGCAGAACCCAGCAGGATAGGATGGGGTCGGCTGCAGCCGTTGTTGACGTGTTTGAGACAACCCAGACCTCTGCCACCATGACTCCGCGCCCCCAGGAAACGGACTCTCCCTTGTCGCCCCACAACCCCGACGCGACAGGCTGCCATCCCGATGCCGGACAGCCCGGGATCCCGACTGCGCCCATCCAGGAGGGCTATGCCTTGCCGGAGCAGTATTTCAACCGCGAGCTGAGCTGGATCGAGTTCAACGCCCGAGTGTTGCACGAGGCTCTGGACGAGCGCACTCCCCTGTTGGAGCGGCTGAAGTTTCTGGCCATCTTCGAGAGCAACCTGGACGAATTCTTCATGGTGCGAGTGGCGGTGATTCGCCGTCAGTTGGAGACGGGTGTGTTGGTGCTGACTCCAGATGGCCTCACACCGCAGCAGCAGTTGCGGCAGATCTCCAATCGCCTGCGCCCCCTGATTCAAAAGTTACACGAGTGTTTTCGGCAGGAACTGGTGCCTAAGCTGGCGGAACAGGGCATTCACATCCGCGATTTTTCCGAGCTGGCCGAACCGGAGCGGCAGGAGCTGCGGGAGTATTTCGACCGCCGCCTGTTTCCCGTGCTCACCCCCTTGGCGGTGGATCCGGGCCATCCTTTTCCCTATATCTCCAACCTCAGCCTCAGCTTGGCGGTGGTGGTGCGGGATCCGGAGACCGGCAAGGAACACTTTGCCCGCGTCAAGGTGCCCAACACCCTGCCCCGCTTTGTGCCGCTGCGGGACGGGGTGAGCTTCGTGCCGCTGGATCAGGTGATCGCCCATCACCTGGAGGCCCTGTTCGTGGGCATGGAAGTGCTGGAGTACTACCCCTTCCGCATCACTCGCGACGCCGATCTGGAGATCCAAGAGGACGAGGCCGACGATCTGCTGGCAGCCATTCAAGAAGAGCTGCGCAAACGGCGCTTTGGCTCGGTGGTGCGCATGGAGATCGCCAAGTCGATGCCCTCTGCCATTCGCCAACGGCTGTGCGAAGAGCTGCATCTGGATGCCGACTCCGTTTACGAGGTGGATGGGCTCCTCAACATGGGGGGGCTGATGGCGTTTCTCAACCTCAACCGCCCTGATTTAAAAGATCCCCCTTGGGGGCCCGTCACCCCTCCCCGCTTGCGTACTGCCTCGGTCAGCGATGAGCCGGTGGATATCTTCTCCGTCATCCGGGAAGGGGATCTGCTGGTGCACCACCCCTACGATTCCTTTGCTGCCAGTGTGGAACGGTTTTTGGAGGAGGCGGCCAACGATCCCCAGGTGCTCACCATCAAGCAAACCCTCTACCGCACCTCCGGCGACTCCTCGGTGGTGGGATCCCTCATCCAGGCTGCCGAGAACGGCAAGCAGGTGGCCGCCCTGGTGGAACTCAAAGCCCGTTTCGACGAAGAAAACAACATCCTCTGGGCCAAGAAGCTGGAAAAAGCTGGGGTGCACGTGGCCTACGGCCTGCCGGGGCTGAAGATCCACTGCAAACTGGCGCTGGTGGTGCGGGAAGAGGGGGGATCCCTGCGCCGCTATGTCCACATCGGCACCGGCAACTACAACCCCAAGACCGCCCGCATCTACACTGACTTGGGCCTGTTTACCTGCGATGAGACTCTCTGTAACGATGTAACAGAATTGTTTAACCTGCTGACGGGCTATTCGCGGCAACGGCACTTCCGCAAGCTGCTGGTGGCCCCTCGCACCCTGCGCCAGGGGATGGAAGCCTTGATCCGGAGAGAGATGCGCCATGCCCAAGCCGGCCAGCGGGGACGCATCATCGTCAAGGTCAACTCCCTCACCGACCCGCGCATGATCCAAGTGCTCTACGAGGCCAGCCAGGCAGGGGTGGAGATCGACCTCATTGTGCGTGGCATGTGCTGCCTGAAGCCAGGGATCCCGGGCCTGAGCGAGCGCATCCGTGTCATCAGCATCATCGGGCGCTTCTTGGAGCACTCCCGCATCTTCTACTTCTACAACGGCGGCCAGGAAGAGTACTTCATCGGCAGCGCCGACTACATGACCCGCAACCTGGATCGCCGCGTCGAGGTGGTAACCCCTGTAGAGAATCCCCTGTTGCAGCAAGAGCTGAAGGCGATCTTGGAGATCTGTCTGACGGATAACCGGCAAGCTTGGGAATTGCGTCCCGATGGCACCTACGTACAGCGACAGCCCAAGCCGGGAGAGCCGGTACGCTCCACCCACCAACGCCTGATGGAGCGGGCCGCCAGCCGCCTTTAGCCCTCACCCCCGGTCCCCTCTCCCTCTGGGAAGTTGGCTTAGGAGCGAGGGGTTTGGGCAGCTTCGGCCTCTTGCTCGCCCAGGGCGAGCACCTGCTCGGTGGCCTGCAGCGAAGACTGCAAGCTCTCCAACTTTTGTCGGCTGGAGCGGTTCAGCCCCGCCTCAATGCCGTTCACCAAGAGCTGATCCAGAGAGAACCAACCGCCGCCATTGACGGCAAAGGCCAAGAAGATGGCCGCGTAGATGGCCGATAGCTCCAGGTAAGGAATGCTGAAGCCGGCCACCTTGATGTGGTGAAACATGGCCACCGCCATCGTGGCCACCAGGCTCAATGCGGCGGGCCGCGTGAACAGGCCCAGGGCCACCAGGGGAGCTGCGATCAGTTCAGTGTAGGCGGCTACATAGGAGAAAAAGATGGGGAACGGCAAGCCGATCACTTCCACATAGGCCGCCGCAAACCCTTCGATATCGGCCAGCTTGTCGAGGCCGTTGTGAATCATGAATAGCCCCGCCACCACCCGCAAGACGGTCCACCCCAACTGGGACCACCGCGGAGGAACGCTGTCGTGACGCAAAACCGAGACGAGCAGCACGGGAAACTGCTGAGTGAGTGCCATGAGATGCAACCTGCAATGCAAAGATGCTAACTATTGTAACGATTCTAAATTTCTGTAACAAGACCAGGGCGGGATCCCCTGTCCTTCGGAGGCCGGATCGTCGGCCATTGGGTTGGGGGTGGGCGCAGCAACAGAGGGGATCCCTGCCCCCGCAGCGTCGCTTGGACAAGATGCGCCCGAGACGTTCTCGAGTGCCTATCCTTGTGAAGTGTTGGCGCAATTCTTCTGGCAGACGATCCCTGTCTTTAGCTAATCCGCCGTTCGCGCTAGCGGGACGTAGTCCTGGAAGCCCCGCTCTGTACCCCCCTATATCCCAGCCCCCCAGTCCCCCAGCCCCCCAGTCCCCCCGTATACGGGGGGATATAGGGGGGCGGGCCGGTCAGAGTCGGGATGAGAGGCGGGAGCGTTCAACAGGTACAATGCATTCATCATGAGAACCGCTTACCAGTACCGCTTGCGCCCTACTGCTAGCCAAGTCGCCCTGATGGGTGAGTGGCTGGAGCTGCTGCGTAAGCAGTACAACTATCGCTTGGCAGAACGGTTCAACGGGTGGGAGCAAAATCGCTTTCCCTCAGATGAAGCAGGACTGTATCCGGGGAAAGTTTATCCATCTGCCCAAGATTGGGCCGGTCAAGCTCATCCAACACCGTCCTTTGCCGGACGGCTTCGTGATTAAAACGGCCACCATCACCCGCAAGGTGGATGGGTGGTACTTCACCTTGAGCCTGCAGGATCCGTCTGTCCCGGAATGGAGCCCTGACCCGCCAACGTGGGAAAACACGATGGGGATAACCTGGGGCTAAGCTCTTTCTTGGTCACCGATGAGGGTGAGGTTATCGAGGTTCCTCAGTATTACCGTAAAGCGCAAAAGCCCCTCAAGCGGCTGCAACGGTCTGTATCGCGCAAGCAGAAGGGGTCAAACCGCTACCAGAAAGCGGTCAAGAGGTTGAGCAAGGCACATCAGAAAGTAGCCAACCAGCGCCGGGATTTCCACCACAAAGTTGCTCATCAGCTTTTGCAAAAAGGGAGACACATAGCCCATGAGGCATTGAACATCAAAGGTCTGGCAAGGACAAGGTTGGCCAAATCTATCCATGACGCCGGTTGGGGTGAGTTCCTGCAAATTTTGGCAGCCAAGGCTGAAAGAGCTGGGCTGTTGACGATTGCAGGGGATCCCCGCGGCAGCAGTCAAGGGTGCTCGGGGTGTGGTCGAGATGTGCCCAAAAAGCTGCATGAGCGGTGGCACGATTGTCCGCACTGTGGGTTGAGGATTGGCAGGGATCACAACTCGGCGAGGGTCATCAAATCCAGAGCGGTGGGGCGTCCCGTTCTTCAAGCTCAGGAAATGTCCTGCTATCGGGCAGGAGTCACTGGGAAGCCTGCACTCTATGCGTCAGCATGGGTGCGGGAGTACGTCACGGAGAAAAGCAGGCCATGATGCGCATTTCTATTCAGCCGGAGAGCGGGATCCCTGGCTCAGTCCAGCTCTTCAACTTGCTCTGTTTTGGCATTGCCTGCGGGCAATTTCCTCCCGGCTGTCGCCTGCCCAGCACCCGTCAGTTGGCCATGCAGACGGGCCTGCATCGCAACACCATCCACAAGGTTTACCACCAACTGGAGGCCATGGGCCTGGTGGAAACTCGCGCCGCCTCCGGCATTTACGTGAGCGGCACTGCTCGCCAGGCGGTTAACCGTTCTCGCGGTCTCAGCAAGAACCTGGATCGATCCAAACAGGCGCTGGAGCAGGTGCGTCAGGGCATCGATCAGCTTCAGCAGCAAGGCTTTTCTCTGGAGCAGGTGCGGGATCTGCTGCTGGCCGAGATCGACTGGCGGCTGCGCTGCAGTGCTCAGGTGCTGGTGTGCGTGCCCCGCCGAGACTTGGGCACAGGACAACTCATGGCTCAACAAATCCAACAGACTTTGGGCATCCGGGTCCAGTTGGTGCTGTTGGAAGACCTGGCCGCCGTGCTGGATCAGATCCATTCCGGCACTGTGGTGACGCTGCACTATTTTCTCAGCGCTGTCGAGGCCATTGCCCAGCCGCGGGGGGCCCGTGTGCTCCCGGTGGAGGTGTCGGATTACGCCCGCGAAATTGCCCTGATCCGCCAATTGCCTTCCCACGCTTGTCTGGGGCTGGTGAGCATCAGCACTGCCCTACTAGAAGTTGCCGAGGTGATCGTCCAAAGCTTGCGAGCAGACCTGCTGGTGCTGACAGCGGTGATTTCCGATACGGAACGGGTGGGATCCCTGATTCGCCGCGCCCACACCCTCATCTGCGACGAGGCCAGCTACTCTACCCTGCGCGCTCTGGTGCGCCAAGCCCGATCCGACCTGATCCGCACGCCCAACCTGGTCTGTGCTTCCCCTCACATCGGAGAAGCAGCCATGGCCAAGCTGCAACAGGAATTGGGCGGGATCCCATGAGCAGCAAGGGCGAGAAAACTCCTTTTGTTGCAAGCAAGCCATTTCGCGGATGACGGGCTGTGCAATGTCGTGCTTAAGTGGAAATACGGTAAAAAACCATCCTGATTTGATTCATCACTAATCAGTCTTTACACGTATGGTGATCCTCGACTACGCCTCCGCCGACCACGACCATGTGGCGGTGACAAAGGAAGGGTTTTGGGAGGCCATCCGCTTTCAGGATTATTTCTACGCTTTTAACCGCAGCTTTGCTCGGCTGCAGGACGCTATCGCCAGTTGCCGCCGCGAGATGGATCGCGGCTCCTTGATCAGCATTGTGGTGGTGCGCCCTCCTAGGTTTGAGGTGTGGTCGCGGGTGGGATCGGAAGTGCCGGTTTTGCCGAAGCAACTGTTGCAGGGGGGTTCTTCTCAGCCAGCGGCACCGTCTCCCTCCCCCCGCAGGCGAGTCTTCTGGCGCTTCTGGGAGCGAGCTGCTGAGGTCTCTAGGGTCGATGCCGAGCTGCCTTCAGCGCGATCCCTCTTCTACCGGGGCGCTCGGCCTTACAACGCTCTACAGGCCTAAGCCGGAGTAGAGTTGCGGCTCGGATTTCCCGCTGAGGGGGCAGGAGGGCTTCAAGTGCAAATTCACGTCCTCCTCTTCCAGCAGTAGGGGCACCCGCTCGGCCACTTCCAGGCCAAATCCCTTCAGGCCGCTGATGTGGCGAGAGGTATTGCTGATCAGGCGCATCTTCCGCACCCCCACATCGCGTAGGATCTGGGCGCCAATGCCGTAATCCCGCAGATCCATCGCTGCTGGCGGCGCAGTTTCAGCTAGCCCCAGATCTTGGCGAGCATAGGACTTGATTTGCTCGATAAGGCTGAGCTCTTGCCGGCGCAGGTACACCAGCACCCCCTGGCCCTGGTGGTCGATCATCTTCAGGGCGGCGGTCAATTGGCGGCGACAGTCGCAGCGCAGGGATCCCAGCGCATCCCCCAGGGGGCATTCCACATGCACCCGCACCAGGACGGGCTTGGCGGCAAATTGGGTCGGATCCCCCTTCACCAGCGCCAGGTGTTCTACCTGGTTAAGGGTGTCGCGGTAGCCGTAGACCTGAAACTGGCCAAACTCCGTCGGCAAAGTGGCGATAGCCCCCCGGTGCACCAGCCGTTCGGTGCGCAGGCGGTACTCGATCAGATGGGCGATGGTGATAATTTTCAAATTGTGCTGACGGGCAAATTCGATCAACTGGGGCAGGCGGGCCATCGAGCCATCCGGGTTTTGGATCTCGCAGATCACCCCTGCCGGGTACAGCCCGGCCAACATGGCCAGATCCACCGCCGCTTCCGTGTGGCCGGCCCGTTTGAGCACCCCGCCCTCCCGCGCCCGCAGCGGAAAGACATGCCCAGGGCGGCGCAGATCTTCCGGTCGGGTATGGGGATGGATGGCCGCCTGGATGGTGCGAGCGCGGTCGGCAGCGGAAATGCCTGTAGAAACCCCTAACTCTGGCCCGGCATCAATGCTGACGGTAAAAGCTGTCTGGTTGCTGTCGGTGTTTTGCCCCACCATCAGCGGGATCTTCAGCTCGTCGAGGCGGGATCCCTGCATGGCCAGACAGATAAGGCCCCGCCCATAGGTGGCCATGAAGTTGATCACCTCTGGCGTGGCAAACTGGGCAGCACAGATCAGATCCCCTTCATTTTCCCGGTTTTCGTCATCGACCACGATGACCATGCGACCACACTTGAGGTCCTCCAGGGCTTCGGGGATGGAGTGAAAGATGGTTTCTGTCTCTGCCGGCAAAGTGGCACTCATGGAAAAGGGGAGGCGAAAAAGGGAGAGGAACCCTCGACGATCTATGCTAGAGCAGGACAAAGGGCAGGAGAGAAGCCGAAACAGACAGCCGCCCTTGACCGCACTGCTACTGGGCTGGCTTCCGCGCAGCGGCAGGCCGCTTGTGCCTTCAACTGCAGGGCAAGGGACAGCCAGGGCTTTGAACTAGTACTTGGGAATGGAGGGATCGTAAGCCTCAGCCCAGGCCAGGATCCCCCCGCGCAGGTTTTTCCCTTGGATCCCGGCTGCTTGCAGAATCTTCAAGGCCTTGGCCGAGCGCACCCCGCTCTTGCAGTGGACGATTAGCTCCGAGCCGTTGAGGAGTTTTCGCACCTGCTCCACCCCATCGCCGTTTTCGATTTGCGGCAACGGGATCAGGTGAGCGCCAGGGATCCGGCCGATCTCCCACTCGTTGGGGTTGCGCACATCGACCAACACAAAGTCTTGGCCAGCATCCATCCGCGCCTTCAGCTCAGCCACGCTGATCTCGGGGATCTCCGCTTGGCTGGCTTGTTCTGTGGCTTGCGGGATCCCACAGAACTGCTCGTAGTCGATGAGCTGGGTGATGGGGGGAGTGGCGGGGTTTTTGCGCAGCTTCAGCTCGCGGAAGCTCATTTTTAGAGCATCGTAAAGCAGCAGCCGCCCGCTCAGGGTCGTGCCGATGCCCAGCAGGATTTTCACCGTCTCGGTGGCCTGGATCAGGCCGATGATGCCGGGCAGGATCCCCAGCACGCCCCCCTCGGCACAGGAGGGAACCAGCCCCGGTGGCGGTGGCTCGGGGTAGAGATCGCGGTAGTTGGGCCCATCCTCGTAGTTGAAAACCGTCGCCTGCCCCTCGAAGCGGAAGATCGAGCCGTAGACATTGGGCTTGCCCGTCAGCACACAGGCATCGTTGACCAGGTAGCGGGTGGGGAAGTTGTCGGTGCCATCCACGATCACGTCGTAGTTGGCAAACAGCTCCAGGGCATTGTGGGCCTTCAGAGCGGTGTTGTAAACGTCCACCTGGCAATAGGGGTTGATCTCCAGGATGCGGTTTTTGGCCGATTCCACCTTGGGCTTGCCCACCCAGGAGGTGCCGTGGATCACCTGCCGCTGCAGGTTCGACACATCCACCACATCGAAATCGACGATGCCGATCCGCCCCACACCGGCTGCCGCCAAATACAGCAACAGGGGCGAGCCCAGCCCGCCGGTGCCAATGCACAGCACCTTGCCCGCTTTCAGCCGCTTCTGCCCTTCCAGGCCCACCTCTGGCAGGATAAGGTGGCGAGAAAAGCGCTCCATCTCCTCGCGGGAGAGGCTGACTTGGCTGGTGTCCAGGTTCAACATGGTCAACGCCCTCCGGCAATAGCAGGAACGATGCTGATGACGGCTTGTTCTCCCACCGGCGTGTTGTCGCCTTGGGCCAACGTGCGCACGTCCTCGTCATTGAGGTAAACGTTGACGAAATTGCGCAACTTGCCGTCTTCTGTGTAGAGGTGGCGCTTTAGCTCGCCATAGCGGGCGATCAGGTTGCTCATCACTTCGCCGACATTGCTGCCCTCGATCTCGACAGCTTCCAGGTTGTCGGTGTAGGGGCGCAGGGGAGAGGGGATCAGAACTTTGGTTGCCATGGGAGTTCGGGGAGAGATCTTGGGTATCTACTGGAGACTTTTGAGGATCCAGAGGATCTGGGCTGACCTATCCGTTTGTCGATCTTGTTGGGGCTGTCTACTGACTTTGAGGATTCAGCTATGTTACAGACAAGGTTCAGCACTAGACTACCGCTTTTTCCGGTGGTACCCATCCCAGCTTTCAAGGATCCCAACTGAACTTAGCCGTGAACTTCAGCCTCAAACAGCGGCAAAGCCCAAACGACTCTAGCTTGCCAAAGCCGGGAGCGGGGGGATGCGAATGTCTTCCAGCATCTGCATCGGCTCCCGTTGGGGCTGCTCCTGCTCATCCAAAACCCAGCTCACCACCTCTTCTGCCTTGCCCTCGCGCACGCTGACGATCACACAGGAAAAGCCCCAAGGAAAAGCATGCTGCCGATCAAACTCGGAGGGAATGGCCGCATGGTTGGGGTGGGAATGATAGGTGCCCAGGATCCCCAGCCCTTTGCGCACCGCGTGGTCGTTGGCCCGCTTGAAATCCGCCGGATCGATCAAAAAGCGGCGGCGGCTGGATTCCCCGTCTGCCAGAGGGTTTTCCGCTTGATCCCAGGTGTTGGTCACCGACCAAAGCTCGTGGATGATCTTGTCGGATCCCCGGATTTCCCCAATTAAAATGCCGCAGCTCTCGTGGGGAAAGGCTTGTTCGCCGTGCTGGCGGATGCTGTGAAGGTGGTCTGCCGAGAGGTAGAGGGCCATGAATCTCGCCTTTGCCGATGGAGTTACCGTTCTTTTATTCTGGCACAAGTTGGCCGGGGATCCCTCAACTTAGCTACAGCGGATGCCATTGGGGCGCAACGGGCAGGCCGTTCCGCAGAGGCCGCCGCTGCTGAAAATGTTCGGCCACCAGTGTGGCGCGGTCAGACCCGTCCATCGAGTGAACCCAGAGGTGGCTCTGGCTTTGGAGGGGTGACGGGGGCATAGTGGGGGCAACCCTGGCACGGCCCTTGGGGATGGACGGCACAGCGCAACCAGGCCGAGTGGGCACTGAAAACACAAGAGGGATCCCCCAGGGGTGGGCCAAATTCGCCGGCCCGTTGACGGCGCAGCAGCACCACTTGCCGTCGCCAATCTTGCAAAAATCGGCTGTAGGCGCGTTCCCGCCAGCGACGCTTGGCCGCATGTTCCGAGACGTAGGCAGTGAGGTTATCCAACATGAAGCAGTCACCCAGAGAGTAAGGCCAACAGGCTGGGGGTCGCGTTGGATCAGCCTAGATCCTCAGGATGGCACACTCTGGTAGGAGAGGGAAAAATTGCAGAAGAATTGCAAACGCTCCCTATCTTACTTGGGATGAAGAACCGCTTTGCCAACCGGAGGGCAGAGCGGCAGCATGGGCAAGGTGATTGGCTTTGAGCCGAAAAACTAGCGGAGCAAGCTGCTGGCTAGTGGGCAGGGGGATAAGCCGCCTATGATGGTATAGTAGAGGCTGGCTCCGACTTATAGCGAAGTGGCAGCGAGCCTACGGGGAAAGAAGTAAGTCGCCAGGGGATCCCTGCAGGCTTGCTTTCGAGGCAGGAGTTGAGGTTGTGATGACGGATGCCTCTGGGTCAGAACGATTGAAGCGAACCAAGGATATTTCTGAGAGTACACCGCCTTCATCTCTTCCGGATCACCTGATCCGGGCTACGGCGGCGGAGGGCAAGATTCGGGTGGTGGGCTTGGTGTCCACCCAGGCAGTCCAGGAAGCGCGGGAGCGGCACAAGCTCTCCTATGTGGCGACAGTGGCGCTGGGGCGGGCTATGAGTGCAGCCCTGTTGCTGGCGGCCAACCTGAAGCGACGCCAGGCGCGGATCAACCTGCAACTGAAGGGAAATGGCCCCTTGGGCGGCATCTACGTAGATGCCGGCATGGACGGCACGGTACGCGGCTATGTGAGCAACCCTGCCATTGAACTTCCTCTCACCCCTGAGAGCAAGTTGGATGTGGGTCAGGCCGTTGGGCGTTACGGCTACCTCCATGTGCTGCGGGACTTGGGCTACGGCCAGCCTTACACCAGTGCTGTGGAACTGGTTTCGGGAGAGGTGGGAGATGATATCAGCTACTACCTCTCCTCCTCGGAGCAGATCCCTTCGGCAGTTCTTTTGGGGGTGAACCTCGATTCCCAGCGGGTGCGCGCCGCCGGTGGAGTGCTGATGCAGCTCATGCCGGGAGCGCCAGCCAGTCTGATCCCGGAGATGGAGGCCCGTTTGGCCAAAGTAGAGGAATTCAGCCCAATGCTGGCCTACGGCGGCGGTTTGCGGGAGCTGTTGCAAATTTGCCTGGGCGACTTGGATCTCAAGATCGCGCCGGAGGTGCGCACCATCCGCTTCTATTGCCAGTGCAATTCCGACCGGGTGAAGGGGGCACTGCGCATGTTGGGGCGGGACGAGCTCATCGACATGATCCGCACCGATAAGGGAGCAGAGGCGGTTTGCCAGTTCTGCAACGAGGTCTACCGCATCTCAGAGGATGAGCTGCGCTCGATTGTGGCGGAGATGTCGGCAAACCCATAGCACCCCGTGATGGCAGAATAATCGCCAGGTACGGGATCCCTGCTCTCCTATGTCCTCTGAGCCTGCTGCCCCTGAGCTCTCGGTTGTCATCCCCTGCAAAAATGAGGCGGACAACCTGGAACATTTGTTCGAGCGCCTGCGCCTAACCTTGGATCCGTTGGGGATCCCCTACGAGATCATCTGTGTCAACGACGGCAGCGAGGACGACACGCTGGAAAAGCTGATCGCTTTCCATCGTCAGGATCCCCGCATCAAGGTGGTGAACCTCTCCCGCGGTTTTGGCAAGGAAATTGCCCTCACCGCCGGCTTGGACTACGCTGCGGGCAGAGCCGTTGTGCCCATCGACGCCGACCTGCAGGATCCCCCGGAGTTGATCCCGGAGATGCTGCAGCAGTGGCGGCAGGGGTATCAGGTGGTGTATGCGGTGCGCCGCAGCCGCCGGGGAGAGAGCTGGCTCAAGCGCTTGACGGCCAACGGGTTTTATTGGGTCATCGACCAGCTCAGCCAGGTGCGGATCCCGCGCAATACCGGGGACTTTCGGCTATTGGATCGGCAGGTGGTGGACGCCATCAGGCAACTGCGGGAGCGCACCCGCTTTATGAAAGGGATCTTTGCCTGGGTGGGCTATCGTCAGGTGGCCATTTTTTACGACCGCGCCCCCCGTTTTCGCGGCAAAAGCCAGTGGAACTACTGGCGGTTGTGGAACCTGGCCATAGAAGGCATTACCTCTTTTAGCTCTTGGCCGTTGCGGGTGTGGAGCTATCTGGGCTTGGGGATTTCCGTGCTGGCTTTGCTGTACGGCCTTTTTCTGATCATCCGCACTTTGCTGTTTGGCTCTGATGTGCCCGGCTACGCCTCTTTGGCGGTGATGACCTTGTTTTTGGGCGGGATCCAGTTGATCAGCCTGGGCGTAATTGGAGAGTATCTGGGCCGCGTTTTTGAAGAGGTGAAAGGCCGGCCACTGTACCTAGTCCAAGGCGCCTTTGGGTTCGAGACCTCAGGACATTCGCCTTCTCCAGGATCCTATCCTGTTTGCAGCTCGGGCTCGCTGCCCACTCAAAAGCCGGGATGAAAAGCTCTTATGCTCTTATTCCCACCTCATTTTTCTGGGTTCTGCGTCCGGCATATTCTTGGTACTCGCGCACAAAGATCTCCTGCATCTCTTTCTGGGAAAGCTGGATTCCTTGGATTTCGGCGCGGGCGATGGCCTTCATCAGCTCAATATAGGCCAGGCCAAGGGAAAGGGTCAGGGTAGCGGCTGTGGTGGATTGGATGATGCCGCCTGCCAGGGATCCCACGCCGGGGATCAGCTTCAGCAGGTTCGAGACAATGGCCCGCCCGGTCACCACTGCGCCCCCAACGCCTGCCAAAGCCGCCATCAAAGAGTAATAAAAAGAAGGGGAAGCTTTGTAGCCGAAGATAAAGCTGATATTGGCAATCATGCCAATCTGAGCAGCCACCAACAGAGGGGCATCGGCAAAAGGAAGGGGGGTTGCCCCAATAAAGGCCGCGCTGGCCACATAGCCCGATACATACTTAAAAGCAGCATCGGCTTTGAGATCTACCCGCAGCAATTGCTGGCGGATAAAGGCAAGGCGAGCCACTTCCGGCAGCAGCTCCAAGGTGCAGCCGATCAGATGCTCCAGCCCGTGGGCGGGGATGGTGAGTTGCCGGTTAATGACCTTGTCCTTAGCCAAAAGAGGAACAATGTAGCGAACAGGGAGATTTTGGCGCTGCAAATACTGGAAAAACTCGCTCTCTTCCGGATTGGGGTATTCCAGGCATTGAGTTAAAACCAAGATGACCGGCACATCTTTGAGTTCCAGTTCCCTCAGCCACCTGCGCTCGGTTTCCTCCAGCCGCTTCAGCTCGTGGTGGATGCAATACCAAACAATGTGAATGTGATGTTCAGGATCCTTGAGGCGCAGCTCGTCGATTAGTTGGGCCACCTCGAGGCGGATCTGAGTATTCTGCTCGCCGGCCAACTCCATGCCAGGCGTATCGTAGATGGTGATCGGGCAACCTTGCTTGGAATATTGGCGAATGTGGCGGGTGACGGGGCTGCCGACGCCGGTGCGGGCCAGCTCATCTTTAAACACCGCGTTGACCAAAGTGCTCTTGCCCACCCCGCTTTTGCCGATCACCAGGACGTTGCAATGGCCCATTTCGGCCTCCGCTTCCAGCAGGCTCTGTTTGAACAGGTGGCGTTTGAACAGGTGGCCGGCCGAATCTTCTAGATCTCCCTGTTGCCCCCGAGCTCGCGCAACCGTTTGATGGGTTAGGCGAATCAGTTTTTCTATCCAGGAGCGGCTTTCCGGCTCCGTTTGAGACATGCTCCATCCCCAAGTACGGGATCAACTGGGCTAACGCTCCCAGTCTAGTGTAAATCGCGAAGGGATGCGACTCCTCCCTGACCGGCCCACCGGTTCTGCTACAACCAGCACTTTATTGAGAGCTGTTCACAAGAAGCGCCGAGTTGGACTATGCTGGGGTGGGGACAGCCCCAAGATCTCCTGGATCGACTCAATTAAGTAGACTGGGTAGATAGCTGTGTCCTCTTTACCTTGGAGAACCTTGCCCTATGTCTGAAACCGCAACCTTGCGCCAGGCCTTCAACAGCGTGCGCAACAACCCTGTCTCCCTCGGCCTGGAGGTGACCCAGCCGATCTGCGAGGGGATGAACGCCCTTCTGGCCAGCTTCCAAGGGTTGTACTTGCAATACCAGAAGCATCACTTCGTAGTGGAGGGCACCGAGTTCTACCCGCTGCACCAGTTATTCAAGGATCACTACGAGCAGGTGAGGGAACATGTTCACGACCTGGGAGAACGCCTTGAAGGTCTAGGGGGTGTGCCGGTAGCCACCTTTGCCACCTTGGCTCGCCTCTGCTGCTTTACCCCTGAGCCGGATGGCGCTTTTGAGGCGCGGCAAATGCTGAAGAACGATCTGGCCGCGGAGCAGGCCATCATTGATCTGCTGCGGCGTCAGGCCGCTCAAGCGGAAAGCCTAGGGGATCGCGCCACCCGCTACCTCTACGAGCAGATCTTGCTGAAGACGGAAGACCGGGCCTTCCACCTCAGCCACTTCCTGGCCAACGACAGCCTGGTGTTTGGCTTGATGGACGGCAGAGCCTAGTCGGGATCCAGGGCAGGCCCGTCAGGTCGGCGAGCCTGCTACCCTCTCTGCGCTGGCTTTTGTTTTTCTTGTAAGCATTGATTGAGAATTACTCTCCCTAGTAGCTTTCCAGGTCTACTCTTATTGATGAGGCGTTGCTTCTGGCCATGAACTTTGTATCTTCTGGGAGCGGCTATTGTTTGCAGATCCCCTTGGGGGAGCGCTGGCGCATTGGGCGGCGGCTGGTGGAGTTGGGGATCCCAGCGGTTTGTACGGGAGAGGGTCATTTGCAGGTGCAGGTGGACACGCCTTTGGCTCTGGTGCAGGTGCGCAGCGTGATCCGCCAATACACGGCGCGGCGGCGGGAGTTATTGGACAGCCTAGAGATATGTTGGCAGCTCAACGCTGGGGGACAAGATGAGCAAGTTGGCTAAGCAAAGGATCCCGTTTGAGGCAGAGGGCCAGTTCCTGGGATTTCTTCCCGATAAGGATGGCAAGCTCAAGTACTTGCGCTGGCAGGCCGGGGCAGAAGTGTTTGCTGGCAAGATCCCCAAGCCGCTGCGTTCTGAGCTCTACCGCAGCCTCAAACCCGGAGATAGGCTTCAGATCGCCGGGGAGCGGGAGGTGGATCCATTCAAGGGGCGAGAGAAATGGGTGCTCTGCCGCGTGGTTCCTGTCCAGGCTTCCCCCAAGGCCGCTCCCGGAGCGGAGGAAGGGAGGAAAGGCGTTGTCTTGGTCTGTCAGAAGTCTGATTGCTGTCGGCGGGGGGCGATGGCGGTGATGCAGGCTCTGCAGGCCCACTTGGCGGCCTACCCGGAGACCATCCGGGTGCAGGGAGTGGGCTGCATGAAAGATTGCAAACGGGGGCCCAACGTGGTGTTCCTGCCCGACAAGGCTCGCTACAGCGGCGTTTCTCCGCAAGGGATCCCGGCTTTGTTGCAGCGGCACTTTCCGCTGGCAGACCCAGTTCCTTCTCCTTGAGCGGCAACGTCGCCTGCTGCTAAGGGATCTAATCCTGGACGCAGACAACCTGCTGGGTTTGGGCAGACCGCTCGGCGGCCTCGGCCACAGCTAGGGCGTGGAGCATCTTCTCCGGATCCACGTAGAGAGGGCTGCCGCAGCGCAGGTGAGCCAGCACCATGCGGGTATCTTGCTCAAACAGGCCGTGGCGAGATCCGGTCTCCAGGGGATGGGCGCTGCCAGGGCGCAACAGGGTCGCCTCTTCGCCGTTGATCAGCAGGCCCCCCCGCTGGCCATGGAACTCCAATAGGCGCTGGGAGCACCACAGGGAGTCCCCTTTGCCATAGGTCAACACCGCCAGCAGCCCACTGGCAAAACTTAGGTGGGCTGTGCAGTAGCAACTGCTGTAGCGGTGGGGCAAGTCTGGACCGTCGTAGCGCAGTTGACAGCTCACCCGCTCTACCTTTCCCAACAAGTCCACCAGGCGGTGGATGCGGGAGACAGCCCCTGTGAGGGGGAAGCCAAACTGGTCGGGCCGATAAGTCCAGCGGTCGGGGGCAGGGTGGGCGGCAGTGAGGGTAATGTAGCGAACGGCAAACAACTTGCCCAGCCCTGCCAGCTCCCGTCTCAGCAACTGGTGAACGCCGCTGAGGAGCTCTATGTGCTCTACGTGCAACAGCAACTGCCGTTCCGCTGCCAATTGCACCAGGGAGCGAGCTTCGGCAACGCTCAGGGCCAGGGGATATTCCACAACGGTGTGGATCCCGGCCTCCAGGGCGGCACGGGCGATGGCCGCATGATCCCGATTGATGGTGCTAACAAACACCAAATCCAGCGGCTGCTCGCAGAACAGGGAAGACCAGTCGGAATAGGCCGCCGCCCCAAACTCGGCGGCAAAAGCAGCACTTCGCTCAGGGGTTCGGCCAGCAACTGCCACAATCTGCACCTGCCCATCTTTGCGCAAGGCTTCTGCCCGTGAGCGAGCTGCATAGCCAGTGCCAATGATCCCCACCCGCAAGGCCTGTTTCCTTCCCCTGCTTGTCTCTTTCTGTAGCATTACACAAAAGGATAGCTTGGTAGCCCCGTACTTGGGTGCGAGGCGGAAAAGCCCTTGAGCCACTTTAGTTGCTTCTTTTAGTACAGAGCTTCTCCAGGAAAACGACCTACTGCGGTGCAAAACCCGCGCGGCAATACAGCCTTTTAATTTAAAATAGGGTACAGGTATTCAAGAGGAAGGAGAGAAAG
>NZ_JANSHO010000076.1:0-51232 GCF_047502635.1 Synechococcus sp. RC10B2 | reverse complement strand
CAAGCGATGTACCCTTATCAGCTGCCCTCTCCCCCCTTGTCAAGGGGGGAGAGGGTCGGGGTGAGGGGGGATTCGAGTCCTGTGCATCCACGAACTTTGGCAGTGCAGTTGGTATAATACAGGCATGCGCACCTTTTGGCTGTTGGGGCTGCTCGCGCTATTTGTCGCAGGCGCAGCCCAAGAGGTTAATTCAAGCGCGTCGCCCACAGACGCGCGCCCATCGGAAACCGAGACGCAAATCACCGCCGACCCGCCCTACTACTCGCTCAAGCAACTCAAGCAGTGGATTGAACGCGAGAAGCAACAGGCGAAGGCTCGTGTCAAAGCCCTCGAAGAATCGGGCGCGCCGTTAGACCCCGCCAAACGCCACAAACTGGAAGAGGGACCCGAATACTTAGAGGCGCTGTGGGACTACCTGTATGTGCGTGCCTACCCGAACGATTCGGTGGACTGGCTGGCGTATATCCGCGCGGCGGAGCAGCGCGACCTGATGGCGGGCGCGTTTTTCCCCGCGTCAGGCGCACGCTGGGAGTTCGTCGGTCCGCGCAACACCAACCCGCCCTACCGCACCTACTTCGGCACGGCGGCGGTGTCAGGGCGCGTGAACGCCGTCGCCTACGACCCCGTCAACGAGAATGTCTACTACATCGGCGCGCCGCAGGGGGGCGTGTGGAAGACCACCGACGGCGGGCTGACTTGGCAGCCGCTCACCGACCACTGGCAGTTCCTGCAGGTCGCTTGCATCGCCGTGCATCCGACGAACCCCAGCATCCTCTATGTGGGCACGGGCGACTTTCAGGGCTGGATGCGCCCGTTTTCGCAGGGGATTATGCGCTCCACCGACGGCGGGCAGACCTGGCAGCAACTCGGCGCGACGGTATTTCGTAATCTGTGCGTGTCAGACATCGTGATTGACCCCGAAAACCCCAACATCATCACCGCCTGCACGGGCTGGGGACCCTATCAGAATGTCCCAGGCGACCTCTGGCGCAGCACCGACGGCGGGGAGACTTGGACGCGAGTCAGCAGCGTCAGCGCGATTTGGAGCGACCTCGCCGTCAGCGCACGCAACCCTAACACAGGCATCCGCTACTACTACGCCGTCGGGCACGGAAACCCCGGACGCCTGCTGCGCTCCACCAATCGCGGGCAGACTTGGACAGCCCTTACCCCGCCGTTTAGCGGCAACCAGCGCGCGCTGCGCATAGCGACCTCACCGACTAACCCTGAGCGCGTGTACCTGATGTCGGGCAATAACGCCCAAGTGTGGGTTAGCAACGACGCAGGCAACACATGGACAGCGATGAACCCCAGCGTGGACGGCGGCTTCTATCAGGCATGGTACGACGCGACGATGCACATCTCGCGCGACAGCGCGGGCAACGATGTGCTGTATCTGGGGCTGGTGGATCTGGTGCAGTGGACGCCCGCCTACGGCTGGCGCTCCATCGGACTGGGCTTCACCAATCAGGCGAACATCCATGTGGACATCCACAGCATGGCAATCAACCCGCGCAACCCGAACGAGCTGCTGGTCGGCACGGACGGCGGCGTCTATCGGCTGACCTACACGCCCAGCACGGGCGCGGTGACCATCGTCGGCTTGAACGCGACGCTGGGCATCACGCAGTTCTACGCCGCGGCGTTCCACCCGACCGACCCGACCCGTATGATGGGCGGCGCACAGGACAACGCCACCCCACGCGCGAACGGCAACCTGAACGCTTGGCGGTGCATCATCGGCGGCGACGGCGGCTACTGCGCTTTCAACCCTATTAATCCGAACATCCAATACGGTAGCTATCAGTACCTCAACATCCTGCGTACCACCAACAACTGGAGCAATGCGTCTAACATCACGCCCAACTACGGCTCCGACCGCGTGGCGTTTATTGCGCCGCTAACTCTCCATCCCGCGCAACCGAACTGGCTGCTGGCAGGCACGAACTACCTGTGGCGCTGGAACGAGGCGACGGGCACATGGGAGGCGCGGTTGGGTAACCAGTCGCTCACCAACGGCAGGCTCCGCGCGATTGCAGGCGCGCCCAGCAACGCGAATGTGATTTACACAGGCGGCGACGACGGGCAAGTGTGGATGACCACGAACGGCGGCGCAACATGGCGGCAGATCAACGCGAACCTGCCCAACCGCTCCATCAGCGACATCGCGGTTCACCCGACGAACCCCTACAAGGTCTATGTCGCGCTGGGCGGCACGGGCACGCCCCATGTCTACCGCTGCGACAACACGCTGGCGACCACGCCCGTGTGGGTCAACATCAGCGGGTCAGGGCTGACGGGGCTGCCCGATGTGCATACGAACTCGATTGCGCTGGATCCCGCCGCGCCCGACACGGTGATTTATGTCGGCAACGATGTCGGCTTCTTCTACACGCTGGACGGCGGCGCCACTTGGCGCAACGGCACGCAGCCACTGGGACTGCCGAATGTGCAGGTCAACACCGTGCGCGTTGTGCCCGCCACAGGCTACCTGATGGCGGCGACCTACGGGCGCGGGATGTGGCGCATCCGACTGCCGCTGACGCCTACGGGCGACGCCAACGGCGATGGGTGCGTGGACGACAGCGACCTGCTGCTCGTGCTGTTCGCCTTCGGGTCGAACAACGCGCAGGCAGACCTGAACCGCGACGGCATCGTCGACGACAGCGACCTGCTGCTCGTGCTGTTCAACTTCGGCAGCGGGTGCTAATACCAATCGCGCAGCCAAAGTTCACAAAAACGAGTATGCCCGATAACCCCCTCCTTAAGGTTCCCCCTGCAAGCAGGGGGAACCGAACCCACGCGCCCCACGCGGTTCCCCTCGCGAAGCGGGGGGAACCTAAAGGAGGGGGGTAATTTTTGTGAACTCTGCCCACGCGATTGGTAAGTGCCCATGCGCTGTATTTTCGACACAGCGGGCAACCACAAGGGTTGCCCCTACGGAGGCGCGGCGACACCAACCTTGTAGGGGCAGGTCTTGTGCCTGCCCGATTCGCATGTTGCAATCATATCGCAAAGACACTTATTACTGATTCCACCCCAAGTGCCCGTTGATGGAAATCGTGTAGACCGCCTGACCCGTAATCAGGTGGTACACCGCCAACGGCATATCGATGGCGAACTCGCCTAAGATAACGCCGATGGCGACTGCGCGCAGCTTCTCGTAGCCCGTCAAGCCGAAGTAGCGGTTCACAAACAGTTTGATTAGCAGCACAATCCCCAGTCCGAACCACACATAGTCGATGCCGAAGTTCATCGACAGGGCGTACCCTGCAGGGTGGATGGGGAAGCCTGGGATGCGGTAGCGGATGAAGTCGAGCAGTAGCACGAAGCAGAACGCGCCCGTGAAGAAGGCGATTGCCGTGACATTCGGCGGGTAGCGGTTGTCGGCGAGTTGGGTAATCACGCCCGCCATCCCGCCGCCCATGTCGCCCGCGCCGTCGCGATAGTAGCGGTTGATGCTGAACACCTCGCCTAAAAAGATGCCCAGCAGAATCGCCGCCGCTATCACGAAAAACAGCGCGCGCTGGTTCAGCCGCGCAATCTCGCCCATCTTCATCGATTCCAGCTGATACGGCATCGGGTGCGTGCGGTGCAGGCGGTTCATGAAGTGGAAGGTGGTCATCAGCTTCGCAATCGTCGATTCGGTCAGATTCTGCGTGCCCGTGAAGGCGATCATCAGTTGGTGCGGTCCCATGAACGCCATCTCGTGGATGGGCGCGCCCAGTTGCGCCCGCAGGCGCGTCACCACCACGCTGAACGCCATAAACAGCGCGACATAAATCGTCACCAGCCACCACGGCAGCCCGACGGCGACGCCCAGCCCGATTAGCCCCATCAGGCTCACGATTAGTCCGATGAACGCCGCGCGCGCCGAGAGCGCGTAGCCCGCTTCGGGGTTCTCGCCCGTTTTGATCTCGCGCCAGACCTCCTTCAGGTAGCCCCGCGAGGCGTAGATCACGCTCACGAACAGCCCCAAAAACGCGCCCCACGACTGCTCGCTGAAATACGGCGGCTGCGGCACCAAGTACCCCCCACCGAACACGCCCTGCTCGTAGCCCATCGCCGCCGTAATCACCTGCATGCCCTTGCGCACGAAGTAAAACAGCACGCTCGAAAACAGCAAGTCGTTCGGCACGAACACCCCAATCGCCGCCATGTAGGGAAACAGTCCGACGGGAATCCAGCCCACCTGATTCCACGGCGGGGTGGTGAAGTAGTCGTTCAGCGCGGCGAGGAATCGCACATTGATGCGCGGGATCCACGGGAAGAACACATGCAGCCCGTTGATGACGCCGATGGCGAAGGTCACCACGAACGCGCCCCACAGGTAGCGACTGCGCCACAGCGGGGACTGCGGTTGGCACAACAGCATGGGCACTTGGATAATCGGGAACGCCAGCCGCTCCTGCTGCGTCCACAGGCGGCGCATCAGCGCATTAATGCACAGCATCGCCAGCGTCGCGAAGCCGAACAGCCCCATCCAGCCCAGGAAAATCGGCAGCCACACCCCCAGCTTGGTCAGCGCGTAGGGGAACTTGTAGCCGCCAATGCCGTACTCGCGAATCGGCTCGGCGTCCGTGTGGAACAGCCAAGAGGTCAGGTGCGGAATCACGCGGTTGCGGTAGGTCTCGCTGTTCTCGGCGTACAGCCCGAACGAGTGCCACAGCGGGGCGCACACATTCATCCACTCCGCCGCCATCGCCGTGCCCACGAACAGAATCGTGAAAATCACCACGAGGTCGGGCGTCTCCAGCAGCCAGCGTCGGAACACCAGCCGCCCAATCGCGTTCAGCAGCGCCACGACCATCAGCGTCGCCACGGGCGGAATCATGAGCGAGAAAATCACGCTCAGCACAATCTCTACTGCCCAGTAGGTCGTGAACGGCAGCAGGGCGAACCCGATGATTAGCCCGCGTAGGCGCAGACCGCGCGCCCGCTCAATTGTCGGCGTAGTAAATAGCCCGTCGGACTGCGCCTGCGCAGGCTCCTGCATCACAGGCTTGATGGACATACGGCATACGATTTCTGTGTGCAGGGCGCGTTTCCTGCCGACTCTGCGCCGACCAGAAACCTGTCACAAAGAGCGGCTAAGTTTTGTAGTAGAGGTAGAGGGAACTATAATGGCAGGGCGCAACTTGCGACGCACACACGGAACGCTGTGGCATACACAGGGGCTATGTCTTCACAGTGAAGCAATCCCTACGCTGCCTGCCCAAGCGGCAGTTAGCGTGCTCTGTGGACGATTGTGTACTAAAAAATCTGGCGGCTCCAGCACTTACGGCACAATTTCGAGGTATAATGGGTCAGCGGGAGAAGCGCAGGCGGAGAGAGCCGTGAGTGCGAACGCTTGGGATGAGATTCAGCTTGTGGTGGAACGAGTGCTGGAAGCAGAGTGCGCAGGCGATGGAGGACACGAGCTTGAAGCGATACGAGATCGCCTCATCGATTTGCTACGCCCTCAGGTACACGCCATGCTCCGCGCGCTCACACGCGACCACCACTTGGTAGAAGACCTCGTGCAGGAAGCGCTGCTGCATCTCTGGGCAAAAATTCCTCAATACAACCCAAAGATTGCCCCATTCAAGCACTGGGCAGGGCGCGTGGTTATCAACTATGCGTACAACATGCTGGAACGCCACCTGCGCATTACACGCCACGAAGTGCGCGAATCGGAATGGCTGCCTCCCGACGCTGACGAAGAGACGCCCTCAGCCTCCGAGTGGGCAGCGTCGTCCGACCCTGACCCTACCGAACAGGTTAGCGAGCGCGAACGGCTGGAGTTGATCCTCGTCTGCGCCCGCGACGCACTCAACGACGAGGAGTACCTGGTCTGGCTTGAGCAAATCGTGAACGGCTCGTCGTATCGCCAGATTGCCGAACTACTGGATCGCACCGAGAACTGGGCGCGGCAGACCATGCTCCGCGCACGGCAAAAGGTCGCCGCCGCGATTATCCTGCACCCCAGTATCCTGAGCGAGGACGAGGTGCGCGCTGCCATCGCGCGATGCATGCAATCTACAGAACCGCTCACGCAAAAGGAGCTCGCGCTCCTGCAAGAAACTCTGCAGCACGACGGCAGTCGGAAACCCCCTGGTTGGCGGCAACTGAACTTGTTCCGCCAAGCGTGCGTTAAAATCCTTGCGCACTTGTTGGGCTGCCTTCTCTTGATTGTCAGCAGTCTTTGAAGCCAAGAGGTGATCAGCATGAAAAACCAAAAGCAGATGCCACAAATCGCAAGTGGTAGGACGCCCGTGGAGCGGCGTCTGATGCAGCGCCTGCGCTATGCGCCCCTCGGCGCGTGCCTCACCTTCGAGCAGTTTCTGGAGTTAGCCAAGCGTGGGCGACGCGCCGCAGGCTACTACGAGCAGATGACACACATCATCTCGTGCCCCGCGTGCCGACGCGCCTACTTGGAACTGCGCGTGATTCTTCAGGCGCAGCGTCCCAGCCTCGCCCGCTGGCTCAGCCGCCTCGCAACCCCGCGCCTGCCCCAGTGGGCGCTGGCAACGGGGTTCGCAGGGGTGGTCTTCGCGTTCGCGGTGTGGGCGTTGTACCCAAAGCCCGCGAGCAGCACGCTCATCGCTTCGAACACGCCCGCGCCCAACAATTCAGGCATACAGAACGACACCCCCACTACGCCTCAAAACCCGCAAGTTGCCCAATCGCCGCAGAATTCAACAGCCCCCAAGCAGGAGAAAAATCTGCGCACTAAGTCCGAACAAGAGCCTAAGCCAGAGACCTCTACACCCAAGGGGACAGGAAACCGTGAAAAAAGAATTGTAGTTGCGAAGAAGCAGCCCACTGGAGATGATGGGAACAGTTTTTCAGGGCAGAATAGCCAGACGAAGCAGGAGCGTTCCGACCGATTCCAGACTGCGCGGGAAGTGTCAGGGACACCATCGCCCCCACCTTCTTCGGGGACAGCGCAGGCGCAAGGCTCACCCCTTGAGCGAGAGCTGGCATCTGTCGGACGACTCCTTTCACAGGGTGCGGAGTCGTTGAGCCGTACCCTCGCCTCGCTGGCGCAGGGCAGAACAGCGCGTAGCGGGCAGGACGGGCGTAGCATTCAGCAGATTCGCATCCTGCAACCCGACCTGAGTGAGACCGACCTACTGGAGGACACGACGCTGACCCTCCGATGGAGTCCCGTGGAGGACGCCGTGCGGTACAGGCTCACCCTCCGCCACAGCGATACGGGCGAAACGCTACTGGAAGAGGAACTGCCCGCGACGCAAACCCAGTTTCAACTCCGCTCTCTTGCGTCAGGGGACGAATACGAGCTGATTCTGAGTGCGCCGCGTGGCGAACGCGCTACACTCAAAACCGAGATTCGATTCCGCGTGATGTCCGAGGCGCAGCGAGCGCAGTTGCGCTGGGCGCGTCAAAACGCTTCCGAAGCGCCCTTAGTGGCAGGGCTCGTCTTCTACCAACTGGAGCGTTATCCAGAAGCCCTCGACGCCCTGCAACGCGCCCAGCAGAAGTATCCTAACGACGAGGCAATCACGCGCGCCGTGAATAAC
Source organism: Synechococcus sp. RC10B2 (assembly GCF_047502635.1). Lineage (NCBI taxonomy): Bacteria > Bacillati > Cyanobacteriota > Cyanophyceae > Synechococcales > Synechococcaceae > Synechococcus > Synechococcus sp. RC10B2. The sequence continues at coordinate 43,709 of NZ_JANSHO010000076.1, read as the reverse complement.
CTGCGCGCCCGCACACGACAGTAATCTCCTCAACGGCACCAGGAGGTGAACAGGATGAAACAGCATGAGTGGAGCGAGATTAACCGACAGTGCTTGGAAATCTTTGCGTTAGAGCGCGCCGCTCGCGAAGGCGTTGGTACGACAGAGGCGTCGCTGTCCGCCGCCTACGAACGGCTCAGTAGCGCGCTGCGTCCAATCGTGTCCGAGATGGTGTGCATGTTGATTCGAGACGGGCGTGAAGCGGAGCGGCTCACCAACGCTTTCCTCGAGCGACTCCCGCTGATTCTACCCATCCACGCAGACACCGAGTTCGAGTGCGAGCGTTGGATAGGGGCTGTGCTTATCGGATTTATTTACCATACTGCCGCCCTGCCGCGCGAATCGCTGAGTGAACAGGAGGCGCGCGTTCTGCAGGAACTTTCGGAGTTGCAGCCGCGCAGCCCGCTGAGTGCAGAAGAGCGAGAACTTATTGAGCGCGTGCGTCAGGCGTTGTCTCCAGAAGAGTTTCTCATCTGGTACGACTATGTAATCAACGGCTACGCGCCTGTCGAAATCGCCGCGCTTCATCAGGAGCGCGTGTCCACTGTGGAGGAGACTCTCCAGCGCGCACGGCACAAGCTTTGGGAAACAACTGCCGTCGACGCGACGCTTCGGACGCGCGTGGATGTATTCGGGCAGCGGCTGACTTGGCTCGGGACGCCGAAATCGTACTCGCATAGTAGCGTCGCTCAGGGCGTCGCCGACGATGGAACCGTTGTTGGCGTCGCCTTTGCCGAAGAGTATCGCTACAGCGACGCCCGCGGCAACTACCCCGTCTACATTGCATGCGCCTTTCGATGGCACCCCTACCAGTTTGAGCTGCTGGGCGAGTTAGGGGAGAACTGCCAGCCGCGTTGCATCACGAATGCAGACGGTAGCGCCGTGTTCGTTTCCAGCACCGAATGCTCGCTCCGTTGGACACCAGAGTATGGGGTACAGCGCGACCTCAAGGACGGGTACATCCACGCGGTGAATGCCGACGGCAAAGTATGGGTAGGCGAACTGGAAGGTCGCGCCGTGCAGTGGCGCCACGACACCCTTGAGGTGCTTGCACAGGACAATCCCAGCGCCGCGTATGGCGTCTCCGCCGACGGCAAGTACCGCGTGGGGCATATCCACTACCAGGCGGTACGCTGGGACGCTTCAGGGGTAATCCAGCGACTGGGCGCGCTGGATGGCGGACAAAGCGAGGCGCGCGCCGTTTCGCGCGACGGGAATGTGGTCGTGGGCAAAAGCGACGGACGCGCCTTCCGATGGACGCCTCACGAAGGGATGTGCGCCCTGCGCCAAGTCGACGACGACATCAGCCACGCGCATAGCATTTCCTACGATGGCACACGCATTGTCGGCGAAGCGCTGGACGAAACCAGCGGTCTCTTCGCCTTCCTATGGACACCTGAAGACGGTATGCAAGACTTGAACATGCTTTTCGCGCATCTACGCGCGACGGGTGAAGTGTTGGAACGCGCCTACGCCGTCTCACCCAACGGACGCTACATCGTCGGCGAGGGCTACTGCCCAGACACCGATAGACACGAGGCGTTCGTCCTCGACTTGGGCGAGTTTTCATGCTGAACGAAAGGGTAGGGGAGAGCATGCGCACACGAATCGAGCTGTTGATAGCGTTGGTTGTGGCGAGCGTGTGCCTCGGCGGCGCGCAGCAGCCGAGATCGCCTGCACAAACCTTGCAGGAGCAGCTGCGTATCGTAGAGCAAGCCATCGAACAGCGACAGTACCGCGAAGCCCTGCAGCGTATCGGCGCGCTGCAGCAACGCGACGCGCATAGGCGTATGTCGCGGCTGGAACAAGCGTACCTGACCCACCTGCGCGCACGGACGCTCCACCGCTTGCGCCGTGAAGACCTCCACAAGGAATGCATCGCCCTCTGGGAACAATCGCGCCGCACCTACCAAGAGCTGGGCAACCCCCCGCTTGAACTGGAGGCGACCCTCTCGTTAGCGTTCTGCTACTGGCAAAGCGACCGCGCCCGCGCCGAACAACTGCTCGAAGAGGTCTGGCAACGGCTACGCACCGAGCAGAACATCTCCCTTGAACTCGCGCAGGCGCTGGGCTTCTGCGCCGAAGATTGGTTCGAGGCGAACGAATGGGCAATCTGTCAGCGTTTGTGGGAGCGCGCCCTCACCCTCCGACAAGCGTTGGGAGCAGACGAAACGCTTCTGGCACAGACGCGCTATAACCTCGGGGTGGTCGCCCTCCGACAAAACCAACTGGACACGGCGCAAATCTATCTGCGCGCCGCGCTCAACAGTCAAGAGCAACTGCTCCCCAACACGCCCGCCCTCGCGTCGACGCTCAAAGCGCTCGGCGAACTAATCTACCGACGGGGCAACCTCGAGGAAGCCGAGCGGTTCTATCAACGCGCGTTGCAAATCTACGCGCAGAGTGGCGAAGGCACTCTTGAACACGCGCAAACGCTCATCGGGCTGGGCACAATCGCGCTCCGCCAGCAGCGCTGGGACGACGCGAGAAACTTCTACGAGCGTGCGCAGCAGATTGCCGAATCGGTCGCGCCCGAATCGCGCGAAGTGGGGCAGGTGTCCCTTGGGTTGGGCACGGTCGCCCTCGAAACCGACCGATTGCAGGACGCCGAACAGTGGCTCCTAAAAGCCGCCCAGAACCCGAATCTGGAGCCGAGTGAGCAGATTCAGGCGAGCCACGAGTTGGGACGCCTTGCGCTCCGACGCGGCGATTTCAAAACCGCTACAGAGCAGTTCACACGCGCCTTAGAGCGTCAGCGGGCGCTCGCCGATACGCCTTTGAATATCGCACGCACGCTTTACAACTTGGGCGTGTGCGCCCTGGAGAGGGGTGAGGTCGCGCAGGCACGCGAATTCTGTCGCCAATCGCTGGAAATCCGCCAACAGGAGAATGCCCAGCCCGTTGCGGTTGCGCATACGCTGGTCGCGCTGGGCTTCGCCGAGTTCTACAGCCGCGACTTCGTGCAGGCGCGCCGCTACTTCGATCAGGCGCTGGCGGCTTACGACGCGGCGAACGCCGAGCCGCTGGGACGCAGCCGCGCCTGGATGGGGCTGGGCTTCGTAGCGACCGAGTTAGGCGCGTTCAGTGAAGCCGAGACCCACCTCCAGAACGCGCTCCAAGCGCAGCTGAAACACAACGCGCGGAAAACTGCGCTCCACGCGCAAACACTGATTGGCTTAGGCAATCTTGCTCTGCGTCAGGGCGCACTCGACGCCGCCTTCCGCTACTATACTCAGGCGCACGCGCTCGTCCAAGAACTGCCAACACCCCCGCTGCTGAAAGTCCAGTCCCTAAGCGGGCTGGGCAACCTCGCCCTGCGCCAACGCGACCTCCAACGCGCCGAAAGCTACTATGCCCAAGCCCAACAAATACTGGATCAGTTCGCGCCTGAGTCGCCCCTTGCAGTGCAAATCAGGCTCAATCGCGGTGCGCTCGCGCTGGAGCTTGGCGACGCGGAGCGCGCCGAGACCCTCTTTGGGAACGCTCGCGCTGCCGCCGAGCGGCTCGCACAAGCTAACCTGCTCACGCGGGTGAACCTAAGCTTGGCAATCGCTGCAATCCGTGCGGGGCGTCAAGACACAGCACGCGAGACGCTCCAGCAGGCAATCGCTGCCCTGCAGCGCCCCGGCGGCAACCCGCTGCTGCTGGCGCACGCGCTCTACTATCGCGGGGTCATCTCTATGCGCACGGAAACCAGCGACGCCGCATACAGCGACCTCGAAGCCGCCCTGCGACGCTATCAGCAACTCGCGCCCAACTCGCTGTTCGTGGCGCTGGCGGAGCTAAACCTCGCCAAGCTCGACTATCGCAGTGGGAATGCCCCCCAAGCCCGCGAGCGACTCCAGCGCGCCATCCAAATCATCGAGCAGCAACGCAGTTTCATCCCCGACCCTGAGAGCCAAGTCGCCTTCAGCGAGGACTACTACGAAGCGTACAGTCTGCTCGCCCTGCTGGAGACGGAGCGTGGTCAGTACGGACGCGCGGTCGAACTGCTGGAGCAGAGCCGTGCGCGCACGCTCGTCGAGCAGATTCAGCGCAACCGAGTGGAGTTTGCGGACACCTCCCCTGCGCTGGCGGAGCTGCTGCGCCAACAGCAACGCTTGGAAGCCCAGCGGCTGGAGCTACGCCGCCAGATTAGCCAACTCTACGCGCTGGTGGAGTCGCCCCCCGACGAGGCACTGCGAAAGTCGCCCGAAGACGCCGAGCGCGAGGCGCGCCCCCTCTACGACGCGCTGACGACCATCGAGCGCGAGCTGCAGCAACTGGATGCGGAACTGCGCGCACGCTTCCCCGAAGTGGCGCGCCTGCTTGCGCCGCCCCAACTGACGCTCGCGCTCATCCAACAACAGTTAGAGCCAGATGTCGCCCTGATTTATCACGCGCTGGTGGAAAACAACCTGCTCATCCTCGTGGTCACGCGTCAAGGCGTGCAAGCGCATTATGGCGCGGTCAACGCCGAACGGTTGACCCGCGCGGTGGAGCGGTTCCGCGAAGCAATTCAGCAAAGGAACCACTCGCGCGTCGTCGAGTTGGGTGCGTGGCTCTACGAGACGCTGATTGCGCCCGTCGCAACGGCGTTGACGGGCTATGAGCGCGTGCTGCTCTGCTCGGAGGGTGTGCTGAACCTGCTGCCGTGGGCAGCCCTGGTTGCCGAAGTGCGCAATAACCAACCGACCTACTGGGTCGAGCGCGTCGCCCTCCACACAACGCCTTCTATGGGGGTCTATCGCTACGCACGGCTGACGGAACCCGCGTCGCAAGGAGTTCTCATCGTCGCTGTGTCTCAGTACGCAGCGGATGCTCGCGAAGAAATCGCGCTACAAAGACGCGCTCTGGGCAACCTGGCATATGTCTCGCAGGAGGTCGCCAACCTCGAACGGCTGTTCTTAGGGGCAAGCGTGCTGCGCGAAGAGGCGGTTCAGCCAGATGTGGTGCGCGAGCGTGCGCGGATGGCGCGTATCGTCCACTTTGCCTGCCACGCAGACGCCGATAGTAATGCGCCCCTCAATTCGAGGCTCCTGTTCGGCACGGACGAAAACCGCCAACTGACCGCTGCGCAGATTCTCGCCCAGTGGCGACTGCAAGCGGACTTGGTTATGCTGAGCGCATGCGAGACAGGGACAGGTAAAGCGTACCGTTACGAAGGCGTGATGGGTTTGGCACGCGCCTTCCTGTCGGTCGGCGCGAAAACGGTCGGCGCAACGCTCTGGCAAGTGGACGACGAAAAGACCGCCCAGCTGGTCAGTGCGTTTTACACGGCATATGTCAACGACAAGCTGCCCAAGGATCGTGCCCTACAAAAGGTACAGCACGCGATGGCACGCAACAATGAGCCGCCCTACTATTGGGCAGGGTTCATACTCGTCGGCGATTGTCGCTAAATCACCTGCATAACCGCTCGAAACCCTGTCACAAACGGGCAATCGCAGACTGTATAATAGTCGGCGAAGCGAACAAGCGCGGGAACCTACAGAATTCCCGCAGGGGATATGAGCTATGAAGATCAAGATGCGTGAGATTAGGCAGGCGCATACGCCGCTGGAGCGACGCCTATCGCGGCGGCTGCGGCACGCTCCCTCAGGGGCATGCTTAGACTTTGAGCAGATTGTCGAGTTAGCGCGTCGGGGGCGACGCGCCACCGATTACTACGCGCGAATGGCACATGTGATTTCGTGTCCGTCGTGCCGACGCGCCTACTTGCAGGCGCGCCAGATTATCGAGGCGCAGCGCCCCAGCCTTGTACGCTGGTTCAAGCGGTTTCGGCTGCCGATTACGCTGACCTTCGCGCCCGCAACGGCGGTCGCCGCGGTGGTGTTTGCAGTGATGCTGTGGCAAGCACGCACGCCACAAACGCTCGGCGAGCCGACGGTCATCGCAGCGACACCCGATTTACCCGCTGGAGCGGAAACCCTCTCAAGCCGCGCCCAGCCCCAAATTGCCGAATCGCGCCTAACCGCGCCCAGTGCGCCCCCACTCAACACGCAAGAGGAACTTCGCCGCGCACGCCAATTGCCTGCATTCGTCGGCAGCGCCGTTGCTTGGATGCAGCAATCGGTGGCGCAACTCGCGGTGCGTTCCGGCGAGCAACCCAAAACGCCGTGGCTGCGCCTAAGCAACCCCGACATCGAATCGAACAGCGCTATCGAGCCAGGGACGGTGTTCTTCCAGTGGGCGCCTGTGGCAAACGCGACAGGCTACCAAGTGCGCCTGACCCGCGCCGACCAGCAGGAGCCTATCGCAGAGGCGACGCTGAACCCAGCACAGACCCGTCTCACGCTTGACAAGCCCCTGCGCCCCGGCGAATACACCCTAACGATTACCGTGCTGCAAGGCGAGGAATCGCAAACCTTTCGGCGCGAGTTTTATGTGCTAAACGCGGAGCAGCAGCGCGCACTGCGCTGGGCGCGCGAGAACGCCCAACAGTACCCGCTCTTGAGTGCTGCGGTCTTATACGAGAACGACCGCTACACAGACGCCCTGCGCTGCTTGGAACGCGCCAGCAAGGAGTACCCGAACGACCGACTGGTAGACCAGTGGCGCAAGCGCGTGAAGGCACGCATAAGCCAGCGTCTTGCCGAGTTTGAGGAGTGAGCCCTCAAACCTTCCGTAGCGCGCCCTGAATCGCCTGCAGGCACGCGCGCAGATCGGGCAGCGGGTCGTCGGGCTTCTCCTCGTACTCCAGCGCAAGGCAGCCTTTGAAGCCGATGCGCCGCAGCACACGCAAGAAGCCTACCAAGTCCAAGTCGCCCTCGCCCAGCAGGGTGTAGCGCGTGCGGTCTTTCACATCCTTCAGATGCACCGCATGCACGCGCTTGCCGAACCGCCGCGCCGCCGCTACAGGGTCTTCGCCCGACCGCAGGAAATGCGCCGTGTCAATGCACGCGCCAATCCAGTCGGGCTGCCCGCGCATCGCGTCCTCCACCGTGCGAATGGTGTCGTAGCGCGTGTTGGGTCCGTGATTGTGAATGGCGACGCGGATACGGTACTCCTGACACAGCCGCGCCAGGTATGCAAAGCTTTCAGGCGCGGGGTCGGCGGTAATCACGGGGATGCCCATCGCTTTGGCGAACTCGAAGATGGTGCGCGCCGCCTGCTCGTCCGCGCCAAAACTCACCACCCCATACGCCAACACCTCTACGCCTGACTGGGCGACCGTGCGCTTGAGACCGTCCCACTGCTCGCGCGGGCTGAAATACGGCAGGTGCGCCATAAATGCCTCGATCGCATCCAGCCCCAACGCGCGGGTCGCCTGCAGCATCGCCTCCAGCCCCATCTTGCGCATCGAGTAGCTCTGCACGCCCATTCGAAACGGCGCATAGGGGTTCCGTGGTCTGCGCTGTCCGAACATACTACCCCGATTCGGCGCATAGTGCGCGACTCCTGCCAGAAGTGTCTCACACCAACCGCGTGGGCGGAGTTTACAATTGCCCCCCTCCGTGAGGTTCCCCCCGCTTCGCGAGGGGAACCGCGCACGAGTTCGGTTCCCCCTGTGAGCAGGGGGAACCTTAAGGAGGGGGTCTTCAAACGCGCTTGTTTTTGTAAACTGTGTCCACGCGATTGGTATTAGAAACCCCTGAACGATAGGGTATGATTCAGCGGATATGAAAACGCCTGTATCGCTACCCGATGTCGCGGCGGAGACCGATCAACGCGGGGTCGCGCTGCATGCGGTCGGCATTCGCGGTCTGCGCTTGCCCGTGCTGCTGCGCACGCCCGCCGAGACCACCCAGCAGGTGATCGCCGTCGCCGACCTCAGCGTGGACATCGACGCCGAACAGCGCGGCGCGCACATGAGCCGCTTGGTGGAGACGCTGTACGAATGGGCGTCGGAGCCGCGCGCCCCAGCAGAGGTGAAGGCTCTGTTGCAGACCACGCGCGACCGCCTCAACAGCCGCTCGGCGCGCCTGCAGATGCAGTTCCCTTACTTTCTGCAAGTGCCCGCGCCTGTCACGGGCACGCCCGGCTTGCTGGATGTGGAGGTGGAGTGGGATTGTCGGCTCAACAACGGCGCGCCCTGTGCCGTCAGCGCGTTCGTGTTCCCCGCGATGACGCTCTGCCCGTGCAGTAAGGCGATTTCGAAGTATGGGGCGCACAACCAGCGCGCGCTCGCCCGCATCTGGGTGCAGACCCGCGACCACCTGCCGCGCCTGCCCGACGAGTACCTGCCGCTGGTGCAAAGGTCTGCCAGCTCGCTGGTCTACCCCGTGCTGAAGCGCCCCGACGAGAAGTTTGTGACGGAATACAGCTACGAGAACCCGCGCTTCGTGGAAGATGTCGCCCGCGAGTTAGCCCTGCACCTAAGCGAGCGTGAGGAGCTTATCTGGTATCGCGTGGAGTGCGAGTCTATCGAATCTATCCACAACCACAACGCTTTCGCGATGTACGAGTCGCCGAAGCGCAAGTGAGGTGCATATGCCGCTCATCGACGCCGCCGATGTGTCGGTCGTGCTGGGCGGGCGGGCAATCTTGGAAGGCGTCTCGCTGGAGGTTCAATCGGGCGAGACGGTCGCGCTGATTGGTCCCAACGGCGCGGGCAAGACGACCCTGCTGCGCGTGCTGCTGGGGCTGCTGCCGTATCAGGGGCGCGTGCAGGTGCTGGGCAAGTCGCCCGAACGGCTCACCCGCGCTGACCGCCAACAGATTGGGTATGTGCCCCAAGCGTTGCAGTTCGACCGCACGATGCCCCTGCTCACGCGCGAGTTGCTGTGGGCGATGCTGGGCGAGTGGTTCCACAATCGCGCGGCGATGGAGGGCGTGCTGGCAGCGGTGGACGCCGCGCACCTGCTGGACAAGCCCATCCGCACGCTCTCAGGAGGCGAGTTGCAGCGCATCATTATCGCCGCCGCGCTCGCGCAGCAGCCGAAACTCCTGCTGCTGGACGAACCCGCCACGGGCATCGATGTCGGCGTGCGCGTGCAGTTCTACGCACTCATCGAGCGGCTGCGCGCCGAGCAGGGCATGGGCATTCTGATTGTGTCGCACGACCTGAGTGTGGTCAGCCGTTACGCCACGCGCGTGGTGTGCATCCACCACCGCCTGATTTGCACGGGCGCGCCCGACGAGGTGCTGCAGATGCCCGTACTGGAGGAACTCTACGGACACCCTGTGGGGGTGTATACGCACCAGCACGACGACGGGTTTTAGCCCGCCATGCTGGCAACACTGACCTGCGCGGCGAGTTTGCCCGCGATTTCGCGGAACGCCTGCGCCTGCGCCGAATCGGGCGCGGCAATCACGGCGGGCTGACCCGCGTCGCTGGCGACGCTCACCGCCGGATCCAACGGCACAGACCCCAGAAACGGCGCGCCTAACTTCTCGGCGAAGGCGCGTGCGCCCGGACCTGGGAAAATCGCCGTGCGCGCCCCGCAACTGGGGCACACGAACTCCGCCATGTTCTCCACCACGCCCAGAATCGGCGCGTTCAGCCTGCGAAACAGCGCGACCGACTTGCCTGCAATCGACGCCGCGACCGCCTGCGGCGTCATCACAATCACCACGCCCGTCAGCGGCACGAGTTGCGCGGTGGTCATCGGCGCGTCGCCCGTGCCAGGGGGCAAATCCACCAGCAGGTAGTCCAGCGCGCCCCAGCGCACATCCACAAAGAGTTGGCGCACCGTGCCCGCCACAATCGGACCGCGCCACATCGCCGCCTGCTCCTCCTCCAGCAGGAAGCCGATGGACATTATCGACACCCCGTAGCGGCGTATCGGGATAATCTGCCCCGACTCTACCAGCGGATGCTCGCCCTGACAGCCCATCATCTTAGGGATGCTGGGACCATAAATGTCGGCATCAAGCAGCCCGACCCGTGCGCCCGACTGCGCCAGCGCGACCGCGAGGTTCACTGCCACGGTGGACTTGCCAACCCCACCCTTGCCGCTGGCAATCGCAATCACATGCTTGACTTCGGGCAAGATGTCTTCGGGGTCAAGGCTGCGCCCGCGCACCTGCGCCGTCATCTCCACATGCACCGCCGACACGCCCGGCAGTTGCGCAATTAGCCGCTCTGCCTCCGCCTTCATCTGGTCTTTCACAGGGCAGGCGGGCGTAGTGAGTTCAATTACTGCCTTGACCGCACCGTCGCACACCGCGACCTCCTTCACAAACCCCAGCGACACAATATCGCGGTGCAAATCGGGGTCGACGATGTTCCTCAAGGCGTCCAAAATCTGCTCGCGCGTTACGGTTGGCATGGTCGGTCTCCTGCGCCAATATTTAGCGTGGCTAAGAGTATACCCCATCGAGGTATACTTCAGGTATGCAGCGGGTGAGTAATGTGGTGGTGATAGCCACGCGGCGCAGTCCCGATTCGGTCTCCATTGCGCAGTATTACGCCGAGAAGCGCAAGTTGCCCAGCACGCACATCTTCACCATCGACTGCGTGCCCCAAGAGGAAGTGCCGCTGGTGGAGTATCGGGACACGATCGAGAAGCCTGTGATGGATCTGTTGCGCCAGCGCAGGCTGGAGCAGAGTGTGGACTTTCTGGTGCTGACACGCGGGATACCGCTGCGCATTCGCGAAGGGGGCTTCTCGGTGGACTGCGCGCTGATGTGCGCTCCACTCAAGCGACCGTTCAGCACCCGGCCGACCGAGGCGAACCTAAACCCGTATTTCGGCAAAAACGAGCGGTTCAGCCGACGCAAGTACGGATTCTACTTGGCGACGCGCTTGGACGGCTACACGATGCAACACATTCGCGACTTGATCGACAACGCGCTCAAAGCCAAGCGGGCGAATGGCGTGTTTTTGCTGGACTTAGACCCCAAGCGCAACAGCGGCGGCTATCGCGCCATCAACGAGAGCATGCGCGCGGCAGCGCGACTGCTTAGGCAACGCGGCTTCGAGGTGATTTTGGACGAGGAGGAGGCGTTCGTGGGTGCAGTGCGCGACATCATGGGCTACTACTCGTGGGGCAGCAACGACCACAAGTTCAATGTGCTGAGTTATCGCAGCCTGCGCTTCCGCCCCGGCTCGATTGCCGAGACCGCTGTGTCCACCAGCGCGCGCACTTTTCGTTTTACGGACAAGGGGCAGTCGCTGATTGCCGACCTGATTGCGCAGGGCGCGACGGGCGTCAAGGGCTATGTGTCGGAGCCGTACACGGCGGCGCTGTGCCGCGCGGAGGTGATGTTCGACTGCTACACGCGCGGGCGCACGATTGCCGAAAGCCTGTGGGCAGCCAGCCCGTTCATTATGTGGAAAGACCTCGTGGTCGGCGATCCATTGTGCGCGCCGTTCGCCTAATCGGTGGGCAGCGGGCAGCCACACAGGGCTGCCCCTACAGTCAACGGCGCGGGTCGTAGCGATCGACGCTGCCGTCGGGCGTCCAGGTCTGCTCAAAGCGGTGCCACTTCGCGTGCCCGTCCACATAGGTGTAGTTTGCCCCACCGCTGTGCCAGGTCAGCGCCAACTCGCGCTGCGGCTCGGCATAGTAGACGCTGCTGCACTCGTTCGGGAACCGCCACGCGCCAGGGTGGTAGTGGTCGGTGGTGGTATCCTCTTTGACCTCCGCGATGTAGATGGTGCTGGCAGGCGAGACGATGGAGGCGAGGCTGTTGTAGCCCAGGCAGTCCTGCTCGCCCCACAGCGCGGGCAGCATCCAGAAGTTGGTGCCATACGAGACTCGGCGCGGCGTGCGTTGTCCTGGTCGCGGGCGCTCCCAGTTTGTGCTGGGGTCGCTGGGACAGCGGTACAGCAGGCGCGTCTTGGTGTACGGCTCCAGCGTGAACAGCCAAGTCCAGCTCGCGCCTGACCCTGTGTGGCTGTCCAGCGGGAACCGCTCGTCAAAATCCTGCAGGTACATCTGTACCGCCAGCCCCATCTGGCGCATGTTGCTCAGACACTGCGTCTGACGCGCCTTCTCGCGCGCCTGCGCAAACACAGGGAACAAAATCGCCGCCAGAATCGCGATAATCGCAATCACGACCAGCAGTTCAATCAGTGTGAAGCCGTTGCGTCGCATAGAGACCACCTCCTATTTTGGAGTGCGGAAGCGGAGCTTCCGCCCAATCGCTGAAGCGTCGCTTCAGCACTCCAAAGCCCCCCTCTCCCACGCAGTGGGAGAGGGGCTGGGGGTGAGGGCATCACCCACACGAGTGGCTCTACCCCCCCCCCGCGCTACAGCGAGATGACTTGGTCAGGCGGGTTGCCTGCCAGCGCGGCGTACAGGTCGGGGAAGCAGCCCACCTGCACGCCCTCGACAGTGTTGTAAGGCACACAGTCGCCTGGCGTGGCGCGTCCTGTGCCGTCGGGGGTGCACCAGCGCGGCTCGCCCTTGGCTAAGTTGCGCTCCAGCGCGCAGGCGTCGCAAATCATCAGCAAGATACCCTTCTCCTTCGCGAGTTTCGCCAGTCGCTCGCCAATCGGGTCGCCTTTGCGCAGTACGAAGGCGTTATCGTCGAAGAAGAACATCCCGACGACCTCCACGCCGTGCGTGCCCGCCTCCAGCTGAGGCAGAATCATCTGCCCCAGCTTGTAGATCGCGGCGCGCGGCGTGATAAACACATAGGCGACCTTCATCGCTTGCCTCCTCGGCGGCGCAGCGCGACCAGCCCCGCCAGACCCGCGCCCAGCGCCAGCAGGCTCGCAGGCTCTGGCACGAACTCCAGCGTGTAAACCCCAGAGTCGTTCAGCGGCGCGCCGTCCCACGCGATGGCGTTCACCAAGCGGAACTGGAAAATCAGCGGGTTGTCCTCGCTGGGCAGGAAGTCGGTCGCGAAGATGATGTGCTGATGCACCGCTTCGGGGTCGTTCGGGTCGTAGATCAGCGTCCAAGTGCCGGGCAGCCCCTCGCCGAAGATGGGGTCTTCCTCACCCTCAACCACGCCCACCAAGCGCGGCGAGATGAAGACCTGCTGAATCGTCACTTGGCGCAGTTGCGGGTGGTCGTCGCCCTCTTCGGTGTGGAAATCCCAGCCGACATCGGCGCCGAACAGCCCAGGCAGTAGCTCGGTCAGCGTGTAGCGGAGGCGGTAGGGCGGCTCCGCAAGTTCTTCGGGTTCAATCACCGCCGCTGCGCCGTCCATCGCGCCCAAGTGAATGTCCTCGTGTTCACCGTCTGCGAACGATACGCTCAACAGCGCGCTTAGCGCGATTGTCAGTCCGAATGTCATCCAGCGTTTCATGGTGTGTCCTCCTTTCGGGGGCATTTATTGGGCGCCCTCCCCGACGGCGCCGAAGTTGAACAGGATGATGAGTAGGTCTGCGTCATCGACGATACCGTCGCCGTTCACATCGGCGTCGGAGTTGCCCGAACCGAACGCGAACAGCACCATCAGCAGGTCGGCGTCGTCGATGACATCGTCGTTGTTCAGGTCGCCCAGCGTGGTGAAGCTCCAGTTGCGGGCGTGGCTACCGCTCAGCGACAGGTTATCCACACGCCGCGAGAGGTGCTTGCCCAGCTTGGCGACGACAGTATAGGTTCCCGCAGGCTGGTTGAAGCCCACCATGTAGGGGTAGATTGCCGTTGGGTTGGGCGGCAGGCTCGCCTCGGCGACGGTCGTCCCGCCCTGACGCAGTTGCACGGTCAACATCAGCCCGTACAGGTCGCCCTGATAGCCCGTTGCAGGCGCGACGCTCCCAAACAGGCGCAGCGGGTTGCCCGCCACCATGTAGACGCGGTAGGCGTAGGGCATATCCTGAAGGGCTGTGCCGTCCCGCGCAATCGCGCTTACGCCCCGCACATCCCACACATAGACGCCTGGCGCGCTCGCCGCGAAGATAAAATGGTGGTGCGGCGTGCCGTTTGTCGGGAGATCGAAGAAGTTCGCGCAACCCGACGCGCAGAAACGGTTGCCGAAGCCCGACTTCGAGCCGACCAGTCCTGGGGTAATCCACACCTGCTGCACACGGCAGAACTGCAGGTGTGGTTGCCCCGTATCGTAATCGAAGTAGAAGTCCAGCCCGACATCCAAGATGAAGCGTCCCAGCACGCTCGACATCTGCCGAATCGGGTGCGGCTGCGGCTGGAGTACCTCCACCCGATTGCCGTCCCTACCGAACAGCAGATCGTCGTCGTGCGCCCATCCAAACGATAGGACTGTTGCTGCTACAAGCGCCACGATAGCATGTCTCATAACCTGAACCTCCTGAACGCCCGTGAAGGCGTGCGTGTGTCAAAGCGTGAACGGCGTGCGCGCGGAAGCCGCGCGCGTGGTGAAACTTACAGGCAGGTTAGGCAGGGGGTGCGCGGGGGATTTGGGGACGAGAGGCTATTCGCTCGAAGGACGCCGTCGGCTCAAAGGGAAGGAGTATCGGCTCGCCTATTTGTAGGGGCGTCGCGTGGATGGCATCGTGCGCCGTCGTCGGCTCTGCGGACGCCGTTTTGTGCAGCACGCACACGAGACAGTCGCTTCCGTCGTGCTGCAGCGGGTTGTGCGTCAGCGGATGCAGCAGATTCACTGTGAGGAACAGGGTTGCCCACAGCAAACTCAACAACTGCGCCACGCGAATCGCCCAGCGTTGCATCGCAGATTCAGTATACCCCAGTGTGTATTGGGAATGCAAGGGCTACAGCTGCCCCCCTGCGACGCGGTACGCCTCGCCCGTGATGTAGCTCGCCTCGTCGGAGGCGAGGAACACCACCAGATTCGCCACATCGTCGTAGGCGCAGCCGCGCCCCAGCGGAACCTGCGCCTCGTAGTAGCGGCGGATGGCGTCTTCGGGCAAGCCCCATTTGCGGGCGTACTGCTCGAACAGCGTCCCCTGCCACATCGGCGAATCGAGCAGGTTGCCAGGGCACACCGCGTTCACGCGGATGCCGTAGGGCGCGAGATCCATCGCGATGCTTTGCGTCAAGCCGATGCCGCCGAACTTGCTGGCGGCGTAGGCGCAGTTCTTGTAGCTCCCTTTCAAGCCCGACTTGGAGTTAATCTGGAGGATGACGCCCGCGCCCTGCGGTTTCATCAGCTTGGCGGCTTCACGGGCGCACAGGAAGTAGCCCGTGAGGTTCACATCAATCTGCCACTGCCACTGTTCGAGGCTCATCTCGGTCAGCTCAGCGGAGTGAATGACCCCAGCGTTGGCAATCAAGATGTCCAGCCTGCCGAACTGCTGGGCGATTTGCTCGGCGGCGCGCACAACCTCCTCTTCGCGGCGAATGTCGCAGGGGATGGCAATCGCTTGGCAGTGCGGGTGCTGGGCGTGAATGGCATCCGCAACGGCGGTCAACTGCTCCGTCTGGATATCGCTCAGCGCCAGCCCTGTGCAGCCTTCCTGCGCGAGTCGGTACGCTAACGCTTCGCCCAGCCCCTGCGCCGCGCCCGTAATCCATGCGACTCGTCCCTGTAAGCGCATCCGTTAGCCCCCGTGCGAGTCAGGCTCCACGACGACCGCTGTGCCGTAAACCAGAATCTCGGCGGCGTTGGCGGTGATGTTGCCCGACACGAAGCGCACATTCACGATGGCGTTCGCGCCCAGCCGCGCCGCCTCTTCCAGCATGCGCCGCTCGGCTTCCGCACGCGCGTTGGCAAGCATCTCGGTATACTCTTTCAGCTCACCGCCGACAATCTGCCGTAGTCCTGCCAGAAAATCCTTGCCGAAGTGCGTCGCCCGCACGGTGTTCCCCTTCACAACGCCCAGCACTTTCGCAATCCGATAGCCTGGCACTTCAGAGAGTGTTGTGACCAGCATCGTTCGCCTCCTAAGCGGGCGAGTTTCGCTGTATGTGGGGCGATTCCTGCTGTAGGGCAGACTCCACAAAAGCAAGGACAATTGACACCCCCTCCTGCAGGTTCCCCCTGCGGGCAGGGGGAACCGAAGCCCTGCGCGGTTCCCCTCGCGAAGCGGGGGGAACCTTAAGGAGGGGGGTATTATGAACGCTGACTGCGCAGTTGGTATGAGGCTCAGTTATCAGCGTACTGCTGCAGGGCGCGCAGGCAGGGTATCGCTTGGCGCATCACTTTCGCGCGGTGGCTGATGCGATTCTTGAACTCGGCGGGCAGTTCAGCAAGCGTGCAACCCAGCGACGGCACATAGAAGATGGGGTCGTAGCCGAAGCCTGCCTGTCCGCGCGGCGCGTCGGCGATGCGTCCCTCCAGCGTGTCCTCGAAGGTGTGGCACGCGCCGTCGGGCGTGGCGATTGCCACCGCACAACGGAAGCGCGCCGTGCGCCGTTCAGCGGGCACATCCTTGAGCATCTCCAGCAGCAGGCTCATCTTGACGGGGAAGGGCGTCTGCTCGCCCGCGAACCGACGCGAATACATGCCCGGCTTGCCGCCCAGCGCGTCGATCTCCAGCCCCGCGTCGTCGGCGAAGCTGATGGCTCGGGTGAACGCGGCGCACGCGCGCGCCTTGATGACCGCGTTGCCCACATAGCTGTCGGCGTTCTCGTCGGGCGGAGGCGGCGCGTCGGCATAGTCCGCCAGCAGCCGTATCTCGACGGGCAGGTCGGCAAGCCCCGCCCGAAGTAGCTGCTCGATCTCGCGCGACTTCGAACGGTTGTGGCTCGCAATCACCACCAGGCGCGGCTCACGCATCGCGGCTCAGTCGCTCAATCAGGTCTTTGACACGCGCTTCGATCATCGCCCGCACGCGCCGAAACTCCTCCATCGGCAGCCCCACAGGGTCGGGGATGTCCCAGTGTTCCTGCACGCCCATGTAGGTCGCGGGGCACAACTCATCGGTGCGGGCGTCGCACAGGCTCACCACGGCATCGAACTGCGTGATGTCGAACTCCCATACGCCTTTGGAGGTCTGACGCGTGATGTCGATGCCGACCTCGCGCATGGCTTCGATGGCTAATGGATGGACTCTACCCGACGGCATCGTACCTGCGCTGAAGGCGACCACTTTGCCCTGCCCGTACTGGTTGCCGAAGCCCTCCGCCATCTGGCTGCGACACGAGTTGCCCACACATACAAACAGCACCATCTTCGGCGTGCGCTCCATGTCAGTACCCCCTTTGCTTGTATTGCTCGATAGTCGCGCGGTAGCGTTCCATGCCGTCGGGTTTGTTGATGCTGGCGAGGATGGTGGGCGGTTTGCCTGCGGCGGTCATCCGCTCCACGATGCCTGCGACCACTGCCCACAGCGCAGCCGCTGCGCCGATGCCCGACGCGGGGCAAAACGCGGTCTCCACGCCCTCCAGCGTCAGCATCGCGTCGCCGTAGGGCGCGGCGTTGTCGATGACCAAGTCCACCACCTCGTACAGCCGCTTGCCCGATTCGTGTTCCGACTGCAGCTGCGACGAGTAGTCGATGGCGGTCAGCCCGATGGTGAACACGCCGCGCGCCCGCGCCTGCAACGCCAGCTCCACGGGGAACGGCGTCTTGCCCGACACGCTGCCAATAATCAGCACATCGTTCGGGGCGATACGGCTGCGATCCAGCGCGGCGCGCACGATGCAGCGCACGGTTTCGGGGGTGGTCTGCGCGCCGACGCCGTGCGCCTCGCGGTAGGCGTTCGTGTTCGTCACCTGCAGGTCGAAGCTCAGTGGGGCGAACGCCGCCAGCCCGCCCGCGCGGTTAATCAGCTCGCGCGAGACGAGGTGCCCCGTGTCGTACACATGGATCACCCCGCCCTGCAGTAGGCACTGGGCGCAGCGTTCGGCGGCTTGCGCAATCGCCGCGCTCGAACGCTGCTCCAGCGCCTGCAACTGCGCGTGTAGCCGTTCGAAGTAGGTCTGGATGAGGCTCATACCCTGCAATTCTACTCGATAGGGCGTCGCTTAGGGCGTCGACGCATCGTCTTGGGCGAGTTTCTGCAGGAGAGGGGGCACGCCTGGCTTGCGCTTGTATTGCTCAAGCAACTTCTGAAGGAGCGCGTCCCACTCGTGCAGTTTATTCTCCACTTGATACGACCGCTTGACCACAGCCAAGTATTCAACGGCGATGGGGTACAGGTCAGGATTTGTCATGCGCAGAAAATGCTCCGCTTGTTCACGGCAGGCGTTGCGGATCTGTTCGGGAAAATGCTCCACGAGTCGGTGCGCATATTCGGGCACAAGCGAGTCTTCCTCGATAAGGATCTTGAGTGCGTCTTCGTACATGCCTTCGTAGAAGTAGATTTCTACAACCTCCTCGACTTCGCCCACCTCTTGGAGGTGTTCGAGCGCGCGCGGGCGCAGCTGCTCCCACTGCTCGTCTGCGATTTGCTGGAACAGCTGGTAGCGCGCGAGGGTGGGTTCTTGGAAGTAGACTTTTTGGATAAACTCCATCGCGACCTCGTGTTTGCCCAGCGCGGCGGCGCGCGCCGCCAGCCATTCGGCAAACGCAGTCAATGGTCCCACATCAAGCGCGTCCGTAATTGGGAATTCCTCACGAAGCCAACCAACTGCCATGTCCAAGGCGGTCTCCGTATGCCCCAGCGCATCTAACGCTTTTGCGAATGGCAGCCATTGGTAAGTCTCCTTAAATTCCCGACGCGCCGTCTCGATTGCGCCCTCTAAATCGCCTTGCAGCGCCAGCATAATTGCGTAGCGATGATGTTGCTTGGCTATTCGAGCTAACTTCAGGTAGTCCGAGACTTGACCCCGACGCTCTAACAGGCGCAGTCGGATAGCCACGAGATCGTGGACGATATCTAAGGCGGGCAGTGGTCCCAGCTCAATCATGTCGTCTTCTGGAAACTCGTCGATGATGTCATGTTCCGATGACTCGCCTTCCATCAAATCACCATCGGGAATAACGAACCATGGGTCTAACTTTTCCTCAAGACTTTTGTCTATCTCGTCGGGGCGCATGAGAAGCACCTTGAGCTCAGTGGGGGACAGTTCCACACGCGGCTCCAAGTCGCGGCTGAGGGATTCGTCGTAGAGGCTGAGGGCAAACGCGCATATCAGATAGGCGTCGGTGTCATCCAACCCGCGGTTGACCCACCGCTTGAATTGCCACGAGAGCGTTCTGAGCAGTGAGCGGTCGGCTTCTGCTTGTGAAAGGAGAGCATATGCTAAAAGGTGCGCCAGACCGTTCAACTGCTGCTCGACCAGTGAGAACGGATTTTCGATAATGTCTATGTCTCGGAGTCGAGTAAGCAAGGGCTCGAAATGCTCTATGGTGGCTTTCACTGCTGGCTCGATTTGTTGGCTTTCGATGAGCGCACAGATTGTCCGCCCCGTTTCGCCGAGCTCCGAGAGCGCAAAGTCGATGGGGTCTGGAGCGAAGTCTGTAGCGAATCGGGGCGGCGGCGCGTCGTCTTTGCCGACAGAGCGTGAGGACGCGCCTCGCCCAAGCATCCCGCGTCGTTCAGTGTACGGGATGTCTTTCCACAAGCGATCTACTTCGCGTCGTTCCAACTTTGTCCCTCCACTGTCATAGTCCACGCAGGATCATCTCGATGGACTCTTTGTGCTTGGTCTCATCGGAAATGATTTCCTCGAGGTCGTTCACCAGCCCGAAGTCGCCGAGTTGCTCGGCTTGGTGGCGTCGCTCCAGGTAGCGGGCGATGGTCTCTTCTTCGGCGCGGTGGACATTCAGCAGCATCTGCTTCAGGTCGCTGGCGGGGGGCACCGCGACGGGCGTCGTGGTGGGCGTCCCGCCCAGTGCGGCGATTTTGTTCGCCAGATACTCGGCATGGCGCAGCTCGTCGGGTACTTCGCGCATGAAGAACTCCTTCATCTCCTCGCGGTAGATGCCGGTCACGGTCGCGCCGTAGGTGATGTAGGTGATAATCGCCTGATACTCGTTCGCCAAGTCCGTGTTCAGACCCGCAATCAGTTGCTCCTTGATGGTGCTCATAACCAACCTCCGTGGGTAGTATACCCGCGCTGTCCGCTATTCGGCAATTCCCAGCTTGAGCGCGCAGTAGCGGAGCGACGCACTGCGCTGGAGAGCTAAGCCCCAATCGTAGACGGCAAGTATCTGCTGGAGCAGCTCGCGGCGTTTCCCACGACGCCGCTCTGCGCGTTCACCGAAAATCCGCGCGAATTCCTGCTTGTCTAAGCCGTCTACCAGGCTTGGAATAGTTATCTTGAATGGGTTTTCGGATGGAACGCCTGCAGCATACCATGCCTCTATCATCGGGCGTGCGACTAAAACCTGCGCCTCGTCCAAATAGCGTTCGTATCGCTGGGCATACTTTTGCCGAATTGCAGTAATACACGGACCTCGGTCGTAGTCGACGAGGAGAAAAAAGTCGCTGCCCATGCGCACAAGCGATCGAAAGTGGTTTCGTAGCTTGTCGTCAGAAGTTTCGGCGTATGTATGGAGACTCACTTCATCGTACCCGACTTGCAAGCGCGGTACTAAAATACGCTCGGCGAATATTCTATCCTCCTCGCCTTCTACAAACAAGGCAATTCGCCGCCACTGTGTGATACTCATACGCCAAGAAGTTGTTGAGTGTGTAGATAGTCTAATTCCAAATTCTCTTCCAGAAAGATTTTTACGCCCTCTTGATTGGCGGGTCGCTTAATCACCGAATTGCCTTCACGATTGCGTTCAATAAGGATTAGGTCTTCTAAGTCGGCGCGTCGGACAAGCTCGGGATTATGGGTCGTGACAAGAATCTGGCTTGTTTCAGCCGCGTCGCGAAAGAGTTCCATCAGCGCGCCCATCAAGCCTGGGTGTAGGTTGCGGTCTGGCTCCTCCAGAACCACAAGCCCATTAGACAGACGCGAGAAGAAGAGCGCGACCACCAGCGCGACAATCTCTACTGTGCCGTCTGAGAGCAGCATTGCTGGGAGCGCGCGCTTGCCGTGATAGGTCTCCTGAACCTGCAGCTGCACATGCTGCCCGCCCACCATCGTCGTATGCAGGTGTTGGATGTAGGGCAGCACGCTTTGCACCAAGCGTAGCAACCGCTCCCGTTGGCGAGGATTGCGCAGCAGTTGTTGAACCACCAGCGGCAGGTTCGAGCCGTCTTCACTCAGCATATGCGCGGACGCCACGGGAATCGCCTGCTTAGCTTGTTTTGGAGAGAAATCATAAATCGTGATATTCTCCCCAAACAGAAAGGGCGGTAACCCCAGCATAAGTGGGGCAATCCCAAACAACGAGGTGCCTGTCTCCAGTTCAAATCGTTCACCCTTGCGGAAGCGCACGCGCAGGAGAGGCGAGTCGGCTGGTCGCACGCGGACAACTTTACCCTCGCGCGTCATTTCCAAGACTGTCGCCTTGCTTTTAGACGCTGCGTGCCACACCTCAAAGGTTTCTCGAACGATACGGGCAGAGTTTTTGGTGCGAATGGTTTGAATAGTCAATTCGTAGCGTATCGTTTCTACTTGCAGCCCTTCGCGGTCTGCGCCTTCCGAGCGAACCAACATTTTCGGCGCCATCGCAAGTTCTATGGTCAATTCCCGTTCACGGGACTGCAGATTCGTGAGGTACTCCGCCCCACCCTGAAGTGCGACGGCGTTCTCCAGCCCTGAACGCGCCAAGTCGCGCAGGAAGCGGAACGCATGCACCAAGTTCGTCTTGCCCGAAGCGTTCGCCCCCACGAGAATGTTTAGCGGACGCAGCTCGATCGTAGCGTCCTTGAAGCTCCGGAAATTCCGCAAGCGCAGTCGCTGTACCATAGCCTATCAGGTTGCAGTATACCCGACTGGCTCAACAATCCTCTGCCAAATGCGCCTTGCAGACCCCCCAACCGCTTCAGTGTCGGGGCAGGCTTCAGCGGTCAGCGTGTCCAGCGCAGCAGCACAGGCTCCAGCGGTTGCAGGGTGATCGTGCCTTCCACAGTTGCGCCGTCGAGGAGGTTGGTCGCCGTGATGGGCTGGTTCGCGTCGCTGACGAGGCGCACGGTAATCGGCGCGCGGGTGTAGTTGCACAGGCTGGCGACATAGCCGTCCTCGTAGGGCGCGACGCGGTAGCCGACGCCCCAGACAGGCTGATCGCTCTCTGGGTTCAGCAGGCGCAGCGGGCGCGCAATCCCCCAGTTGCCCAGCAGCGGTTGCAGGCGGGTCAGCAGTCGTCGCGCGTCCATCAGCGGGTTGCGCTCAAAAGTGGTCGTGCCAGGGCGCGAGATACGCTTCCTGCCGTAGCGGTCGAACTCCAGCGAAGGCTCGCCAAAGCCCAGCACCAGCAGCCCGCGCTGCTGGCGCAGGAAGTCCAGCCCCGCGAACGCCTCGTCGGAGATGAACTGCGTGTTGGCGACAATCAGGCGCGAGGCGTTTGGGGGCAGGCGGCGCGCCTCCAGTTGCCGCTCGGTGATGAACCCCACACGCACGCCCAGCATCGTAAGGGCGATGTAGAGGCTGTCGCGCGGCACGACGGCGTCCGCGCCCTGCATCATCATGTCGTATTGCGAGTAGAGGATATACACATCAGGCGGCTGGTTCTGCAACGCGGCGATGTAGGGCGCGAGGCGGTTCAAGTCCAGCGTGGTGTGCGCCAGCGCTTCGACGATTTCGGGGCGGTGCAGCAGGCTGCCCGCGAAGTCGCTTTTTGGGTCGTCGGTGCGCTCCCAGACCCAAAAAGTGGTCGCCGACAGCCCGCGAATCGCCGCCTCCCACAGCGCGGCGCGCGCGTGCTGCGGCGGCACATAGCGCGTCTCGCGATCGCGAATGATGTGGTTCTCCGAGTTGAACACGGGCGCGTCGCGCATCGACCGCTGAATCTCGTGCGCCAGCATCGTGGTCACCCAGTCGAACGCCCACGGCGCGTCCTTGTCCCATAGCGGTAGAGTGTAGGCGTCGTTGCCGTTCAGCTCGCAGAACTCGGCGAAGCGCTCTGGGTCTACCCCGCGCGGCAGCTCGCGGTCGTTGGTGAAAGTCCAGCTCATCAGTTTCGCGTGCTTGGGCACGCCAGGCAGGTGCTGTTCAATTGCGGCTGCCAGCTCGCGATGCCAGTTCGCCAGCGTCTCGGCGTTGAACTGCTGCCACTCGGCGTAGGGCGCGCCTGCACCTTCGGCAGGGATAGGGATCTCATCCCAGCTTTTGTAGCTCGTCTTCCAGCGTGTGTTGAGGGTGATGAGGTTTTTGTGCCGATTCTGTAGCCACGCTCGCCACGCCTGCTGATGGGGAGGCGAATCGGGCGACTCCTTGTTGATCGGCTCGTTGGAGAGGCAGATACTCAGCAGCGCGGGCTGGTCTTTCAGCAGCGGCGCGAAGTGCCCGATGTATTCGCGCAGCACGGTCAGGCTCTCTGGGGCGAACAGGCTGTATTGGATGAACCCGTCGCGCGGCTGGCGCAGGTGCGGATACTTGCGGTAGACCCATTCGGGCATGTAGTGCGGGCTGATGAGGTAGTCCACCTTCACATTCGCGGCGGCGGCGCGGCGCAGCACGGGCAGCACATCCTCCTCGATGGGTTTCAGGTTTACTTGCCCCTCTTCGGGCAGGATGTCCCACACGCCGCGATCGATTTGGATGAGGTTGAAGCCCATCTGCGCGAGTTTTTCGATGTCAGCGCGCACCTGCCCGAAATGTCCGAAGCCGACGAAAAACACGGGGCGGCGTTCCCGCTCGCCCGTGAGGGGGTTCACCGTGTCGGCAATCAGCGACGCGCCGCGAATCTCAACGGGCGAGGTCACATAGCGGGGCACGGTCGGCAGGGGTTTCGCGCCGCTTAGGGCTTCCGCCAGCCGCTGGTTCAGCCGCGCGGCGACGCGCTCCATCTCGTCCAGTTGGGCGTAGGCGCGTTGCAGTTGCCCTTTCTGCAAGTCCTCGCCGACATAGCGCACGAACTCCTGCAGGATGGTCAGGCTCGCTTGCGGGTAGGCGATGTCTTGTCCGCTCTCGCGCACGCGCTGGAGTTGCGACTCCCAGTTGGGCAGCTGCGCGGCGAGCGCTTGTAGGCGTTGCTGCGCAAGAGCGGGCGTGAAGAAGCGCAGGGCGCGCTCGGTCTCGGCAAGCGTCTGCCTGCCCTGCCGAATCTGCAGGCGCAGGGTCTGTTCGGGGGCGCTGGGGGCGTCGTACTCGAAAGCGATACGGGTATACCCTGCCGCGAGATTCACGCGCTGCTGGCGCGCCCGCTGCTCGCCTAACTGCGCTTCGATTTCGGCGTTGCGCACAGGCTGCGGGGTGTAGAGTTCGAACTCGACGCGCCCGCGCGGCTCGCTGAGGTACACCTCCTCGCCGAGGTCGTCCAGCGTCAGGATGGGACGCTCAGGCGTCTCGGCGGGCACGAACGGCGTGGCGCGGTTGCCAGGTTCCAACTTGATGGCGTCGATCCACACGCCGTCCGTTGGCGCTTCGATGACAATCACGAGGTCGAAGCTGGTCTCGTTCTCGCGCGTAGCGAAGGTGATTTCGGCGCGTCGCCACAGCCCGCGCGTGTCTTCCAGCGGCAGGCGCACGCGCCAGTTCTCGCCCCCGCCGACGAAGCCCACATAGCCCTCGCGCGTCTTGTAGCGGCAACTGAGGGTGTAGACCGCGCCTGGCTGCACGGGTACGCCGCCTGCGTAGCGCAGCAGCCCGTAGATGTCCGCGCCGAAGGGCGTCGTGTTGGTGAACTTCAGGCAGCGTTGCCCCGTCGCGCCCGCCTCCGAGACGACTTGCACGGCTGAATCGGTGTTGCGCTTGTCCCAAGTCCAGCCGACAGGTAGGTCGCTCTCGACCGCCTCGAAACTGGCGTTGCGGATGAGATTGGGATTGGGGTTCGTGTCCAACGGCGTAAGGGTCAGTTTCGCTTGCGAATAGCCGCACATGACTAAGCCCAGCCACACCAGCCAAGCACTCCTGCGCATCGTCGCCCTCCGTGTTGCGGGGAGAGTATACCCTATCGGGTGAAGGGACTGCGCTGCTGAAATCTCGCCTTCAGGTACTATCTTCAGCGCAGGCGCAGCGATGTGATTGCGCCTTACGGCAGCCCTATGTTTCGGCGGCGGGACGCAACAGAGACGCGACAGGCGCGCTTGGACGAGTCGGAGGAGTTCCTGCAGGTCATCTGTGCGGGCTTCAATCTCGATAGGCGCACGGCGCGACGCTTCTTCTACGACGACCCCTACTTCGAGGTGAACCAGCGGTGGGGGCTGTGGCTGCGCCACTGGTCAGAGTGGAAGCTGGTCTCCGTGCTGACCGCCGTGCCGCTGACGATTCGCATCGGGTCGCGCGCTGTGCCGTGCTACGGGATTTCTGGGGTGACGACGCTGCCTGAGTATCGCAGGCGTGGGCTGGCGTCGGCGTTGCTGCGGGCAGTGGTAGACGCGCTTCAGGCAGAGGGCGCGCCGCTGGCGATTCTGCAGGCGTTCGACCACAAGTTCTACCGCAAGCACGGCTGGGAGACGGTCGGCTATCTGCCGCAGATACGCCTTGCGCCTGCGCAGCTGCCCCGCTATGATGCGCCCCCGCTCCGACGCGCCTACCCCGACGACTACGAAGCGGTGATTCGCCTGTACGACGCCTGCGGCGCACGCTACACAGGCAGCCTCGTGCGCGACGAACGCCGCTGGCAGTACCTGTTCTGGAACATCCCGAACCTGTGGCTGGCGGACGGGCAGGACGGCATCGAGGGCTACCTGTTCTATGACTTCGTGGATTCGGGCTGGACGCTGCGCGTGCGCGAGATGGTCTGGCGCACCGAACAGGCGCGCCGCGCGATTATCGGCACGCTCGCCGTGAACGAGGAGGCAGTGAAGACCATCGAGTTCAATCTGCCGTTGGAGGCGTGGCAGCAGCTGGGCATCAGTGGTTGGCAATCGCCCCCCAGCGACCCGCACACGCCCATCTACACCATTCAGGTGCTGCCGCAGCTGATGGCGCGCCCTGTGTCGTGTCGCGCCCTGCTGGAGACGCTGCTTGCCGAGATGCCCGCGCCCGATGGGTTCCAACCGTTCACGCTCGCCGTGCGCAACGGCAACTCAGGCGACGGCGAGACGCTCAGCCTTACGGCGCAGGGGGGCGCGCTTCTCGTCGGCGATGCGCAGCCCGACCTATTCACGCTCGCGCTGACGCCCCAGACGCTTGCGCTGCTGGCGTTCGGCACATTCAGCGTCTCCGAGTTGCACGCGCGTCGGATGCTGCACGCGCCCGACGCCGTGCTACACGCGCTGGAGATGCTCTTCCCCGAACGCCGCCCCGCGCTCACGCCGATTGATTATTTTTAGGATATAGGCATGGGATATAATCACTTAGCAGCGGTGGCGTATGAACCCCATAGACTGGCGCGAGAGCGAGACGGTAGAGTTCAAGCGTGAGTGGACAGACCGCGCGTTGGAAGACCTTGCCGCTTTTGCCAACACACGCGGCGGGACGCTCTACCTCGGCGTTGAGAAAGATGGGACGATTGTCGGTACAGACGCCAGCGACCACGCGATACAGCGGCTGGCGAATATCATCACTTCGCGCTTGGGGATAACGCCGTCTATTCGCGTGGAAACCCGTGCGGGAAAGCCTCTGCTGGTCGTTCAAGTGGGCATATCGTCGGCAATCGTGCCGTGTGGTGGGCGTTATCTCAAGCGCGTGGGCACAACGAACCGCGATTTTACACCCGAAGAACTGGCGCGCCAGTTCCTGACTCGCTCAGGGCAAACCTGGGACTCACTGCTCACGCCTTACGACATTGAGCGCGTGCACCCAGAGATGCTAACGACCTTCGTGCAACTGGCGCGCCCGCGCTTGCCTTACATCGCCCCAGACCAGCCACAGCTCATCCTTGAGAACCTGGGGCTGCTGCGGGAAGGACGCCTCACCAACGCAGGTCTACTTCTGTTCGGGCGTCGTCCGCAAGAGCGATTTGTCCAGGCGCGTGTGCGAATCGGTGTCTTCCGCAGCCCGACAGAGGTTGTGGATACGCATGAGTTCGATGGCACG
This sequence comes from Synechococcus sp. RC10B2, assembly GCF_047502635.1. Classification (NCBI taxonomy): domain Bacteria; kingdom Bacillati; phylum Cyanobacteriota; class Cyanophyceae; order Synechococcales; family Synechococcaceae; genus Synechococcus; species Synechococcus sp. RC10B2. The sequence goes on along the minus strand of NZ_JANSHO010000076.1, from coordinate 17,043 downwards.
CTTTGGGAGCAGTTGAACGGCGCGATGGAGCGGTTTCGGCGCATTTTGCAGGTGCGCTTCGAGGTCAAAGTCTCTGACCTGAGCCTCGAAGGACTTGCGCGTACCGATATTTGGGAGTACCCGCTGGAGGCTTTACGCGAGGCGGTCATCAACGCGCTTATCCACCGCGACTACACGGTCGCCACCGACATCCAAATCCGCCTCTACGACAACGAGCTGAGCATCTGGAACCCTGGCGGGCTTCCATCGGAACTCACCGTAGAGCAGCTTCGCGAGCCACAGCATCTATCGGTACTGCGCAATCCACTGCTGGCGCAAGCGTTCTACTTTGCAGGCTTGATTGAACGCTGGGGCACAGGAACCGCGCGTATAATTGCCCTCTGCCGCGAACAGGGACTACCCGAACCTGAATTCAACGCCGACGCGCTTCAGTTCCGCGTGCGCTTCCTCAAAGACCCGTACACGCCAGAGCGACTGCGCAAGATGGGGCTGAATGAAAGACAAGTGCAGGCTGTGAATTATGCAAAAGAGCACGGTAAAATCACTAACCGAGAATACAGGCGGATTACTGGAGTTTCGGACGAAGGCGCGCGTTTGGACTTAAGGCAACTGGTAGAGTTGGGAATCTTCCAACAGCAGGGCAGAGGGAGGAATGTCACGTATATCCCAAAGCGATTTGGCGAATAGCTGGCGATTTGTTGGCAATTTTGGCGATTGACTACTTTTAGCCCCGCACTACTCTTGCAGGGTCAGCTTGCGAATCGCGTCGAACGCCAGCTCGAAGGGGTTGATTACCTCGTCGACGCCCATGGCTTTGAGCGCGTTGGCGTCCGCTTCCGAGCGCGCGACGGCGATAATGCGCCCGTCAAAGTCTGTCGCGTCCACGATGCGCATCAGGTCTTGCACATCGTCCATGTGGGGCAGCGTAATCACCAGCAGTTTCGCCGTTGCGAGCGGCAGTCCCCGAATGAACTCTTGGTCTTCCGCCGTGCCGAACAGCGCGGGGATGCCGCTTGCCTGCATTGCGGCGACCGCCTCGGGGTCGTAATCTACCCCGATCGCGCGAATGCCCAGCGCGTGGTAATGATCCAGCACCAGCCGTCCTGTACGCCCCAGCCCGAACACAATCACTTCATACGGCGCGTCGTCCAACTCTTGCGCCTCGAACCGCTTCTCGGCGAACGGCTCCTTGCGCTCGAACGGCTTGAGGAACCGTTCCAGTCGCTTATACAACGGCTGCGAGTAGAGAATCATATAGGTGGAGAGCGCGATGGTAATCAGTCCGACCATCGTTGTGATGCTGAGCGCGTCTTGGCGCACATGCCCCAGCGACAGTCCCATCGCGATAAAGATAATCGAGAACTCGCTGATTTGCGCGACGGTCAGCCCCGCGAGGAAGCCCGTCTTACGGCGGTAGCCCATCGTGCCCATAATCGCCATCACAATCAGCGGGTTGCCAATCAGCACGAACAGCGCGAGAATCAGCGCGGTCAGCCACTCCTGTTGCGCGGTCGCGAGGTCGAACTTCGTGCCCAAGTCGATAAAGAAAAACAGCAGCAGGAAGTCGCGCAGGGGAATCAGCCGTGTGCTGATGGCGTCGCGGAAGTGGGTCGGCGAGAGCGCGAAGCCCGCCAGGAACGCGCCCAGCTCCTTAGAGAAGCCGAGCCAATCGCCCAGCGCTGCCAGCCCGACCGCCCACGCCACCGCGAAAATCAGCAGCAACTCCAGCGAGCGCGCCAGAAAGCGCAGCAGCCGTCCCAGCAGGTAGCGTATCGCGAGGTACATCCCCGCGCCCAGCGCCGCCAACTTGAGCGCAATCGCGCCCAGCACCTGCGCCAGTCCCTGCTCGCCCGCCTGACCGCCGCCCAGCACGCTCATCGCCACCAACGCCACAATCACGGCAATATCCTGCACAATCAGGAAGCCAACGGCAATCCGCCCATGCAGCGTATCCAACTCGCGCTTGTCCGAGAGCAACTTCACGATGATAATCGTGCTGGAGAAGGTCAGCGCAATCGCGATATAGAGCGCGGTCAGCCAATCCTTGCCCAGCAGCAGCGTCAGCAGGAAGCCGATGATGATGGTGAAGCTCAGCTGCCCCAGCCCCGTGGCGACAGCGACCGCGCCAATCCGCCGCACATAGTCGGGATTCAACTCCAGCCCGACCAGAAACAGCAAGATTGCGACGCCGACCTGCGCCAGCAAGTCGACCACATCCTGCGATTGCACCAGCTTGATACCCGACGGACCCAGCGCGATGCCCAGCAGGATATAGACGATGATCAGCGGCTGGCGCAACAGCAGCCCAATCGCGCCCAGCACCGCCGCCGCCAGCAGGATGAGGCTGACCTCAGTGTAGACGCCCAGCGCCATCACACCTCTGTAACGACGGGCACAATCATCGGGCGACGGCTGAGATGCTTGCGACAGAATCGGCGCAGCACCTGCGTCAGCTCCTCACGGATGTTGTCCCAGTCGCTGATTTCAGGGGGCGACATCTTGCCCAGCGTCTGCAGAATCGCCTCACGCGCCAGCTCGGGCTGCGCCTCGTTTTGCCACTCGAAGCCGCGCAGAATAAACTGCGGGTCGTCCACCAGCTCGCCCGTCTGGGCGCGCACGGTAATCAGCGCGACGAGGATGCCCTCCTCGGCGATAACCCGTCGGTCGCGAATCAGCGATTCGGGCACGCCGCCCTCCACGCCCTCCTCTATCAGCAGCCTGCCTGCAGGCACTTTCTCGCCCAGCGTGGCAACCCCGTTCTCGATGCGCAGCACGGCGCCGTTTTCCAGCATGAACATCTGGTCGTCGCGGTAGCCCATCTGCCGCGCCAGCTCAAAATACGCCGCTTGGTGGCGCGGCTCGCCATGCACAGGCGCAAGGTAGCGTGGCTTCAGCAGGCTAATCATCAGCTTCAGCTCCTCTTGGCTCGCGTGCCCCGACACATGCACGGGGGCAATCCCGTCGTGGTAGACCTTCGCGCCGAGACGCACCAAGCGATTCACCGTGCGCCACACGAGGCTCTCGTTGCCCGGAATGGGCGTGGCGGACAGAATCACCGTGTCGCCAGGATTGATTTTCAGGCGGGGATACTCGTCGGCGGCGATTTGGCTCAGCGCGGAAAGCGGCTCGCCCTGACTGCCTGTGGTTAGCACCAGAATCCGCTCTGGGGGGTAGTCGTCGATCTGCCGCGCGCTGATGAGTACGCCTGGCTCCACCCGCAGGTAGCCCCGCTGCACGGCGATGTCCACATTCTGCTCCATGCGCCTGCCCAGCACGGCGACCTTGCGCCCGTACAGCTGCGCCATGTCAATCGCTTGCTGCAGGCGGTGGAGGTTGGAGGCAAAGGTTGTGACGAGGATGCGCCCCTGCGCGTTGGCAAACAGCGTGTAGTAGGCGTCGCTCACCGTGCTTTCGGAAGGCGTCCAGCCCGTGCGCTCGGCGTTCGTGCAGTCGCTCAGCAGCAGCAGCACGCCCTCGTCCCCCAGCCGCGCCAAATGGTTGAAGTCGGTACGCTCGCCGTCCACAGGCGTGTGGTCGAACTTGAAGTCGCCCGTGAAGACGACAATCCCCTCGGCGGTGCGCAGCGCATACGCCACGCAGTCGGGGATGCTGTGCGTCACGCGAATCGGCTCGACGGTGATGCTCCCCACCTGAAGCGGCGTTCCGGGCTTGACAGGGTTCAGCGGGGCGTCCAGGCGTCGCTCGCGGAGTTTCTGCTCAATCAAGGCGAGCGTCAGCGGCGTGCCGTAAATCGGCAACTTGCCCAAGCGGGGCAACAGATACGGCAACGCGCCCACATGGTCTTCGTGCCCGTGCGTCAGCAGAATCGCCTGCAGCTCGTCGCGGATGCCAAGCAGATACTCTGGGTCAGGGATGACCAAGTCTACGCCGGGCAGGTCTTCGCCCGGAAACGAAATCCCGCAATCCACAATCAGTGTTTCGCCGTCGCAGCGGACTAAGTTCAGATTCTTGCCGATTTCGCCTGTACCGCCCAGCGGGATGATCTCGAGTGCCAACGGTTGGAACCTCCTTGAAACACGCCTATAAGTATAGCATGCGCTGGGGTAGAATTCCGCTACATGCGCCGACGGAAAACGGTGTGGGTGCTGGGCGCGCTGGCGTTGCTGTTGCTTGGCGGCGCGTTGTGGTGGTGGGCGTCGCAGCGACCGCCAAGCATTGTCATTCCGCCGCGCCAGTACCCGCCCAACAACGCCTACGACGCCTACAAGCAGATTGCGCAAGAAATGCACGACCAGTGGAAGCAGGACGATCGCCTGCGTAGGATAGAATCACAACTGTTTAGCAAGCATAGCATTCACCTGACTGTCCCTGAAGCCGATAAGCAGTACTACCTCCAGCGTCGACGCCCCTTTCTGGAAGCCTATCGCCAGTACCTTGACCAACCGTGCAAGGCGGTCTTTGAGTACGACATCCTTTGGCTTATGCCTGAGCTGGCGGGGTTTCGCACAATCGCTCGAATAGAAGCGCTGCTGATTGGCGATGCTCTCGCGGCAGGGCGCGAAGCAGAGGCAATACAACGCTTCCACGACCTCATGCGCTTCAGTGAACAGATACGCACGGACGGCACGCTAACACACTACCTTGTAGGTAGCCGTATGATAGAGACTGGGCTACAACCGATACGCCAGCGGCTGACGCAGTTTCAGTCGCCTAAAGTGTTTAGTGCGCTTGTCGAATTAGCACAGAAATATGATCAGTCGCGTGCCCCTCTGAAAGACGCCATCCAGAACGAGTACTACTGTGGGTTAGGGACATACCGCGATATAGCGTTGCGAAGGATTGAGATGCGCGACATTGAGCCGCTTATGTCTAAAATAAATTTTAGTAACAATTTCGAACGATGGCTCTACGAAAGCGGCTTTGGGCTGCGCCTTACATGGGGACGCTCGTTGGCGGAGCTTCAGGAATACTACAAGCGCGTCTTTACCGAGTTGGAAAAGCCACTTTGGGAGCGCAAGGTTCCTGCCCCTAACTTTAAGCAAAGGACAAACGAGATACTCGGTCAGGTGTGGATGCTCCATGTCGATTTATCAGCTAACGCGGAGTTACGCGAAGTTGCTACAATCCGCCTGTTAGCCTGCTACGCCGCTGTCAAGCGGTATCAGCAGCAGCGCGGGGCGTATCCCCCCTCGCTGGAGGCGTTGCGCCCCGAACTGGGCGAGATGATTATCGACCCATTCACGGGCAAGCCGTTCGTGTACCGCACCCACCCCAAGCGCGGCTTTCAGCTCTACTCGGTGGGCGAGAACCTCACAGACGACGGCGGGCGACTGAGTGCGAACCGACAACAGGGCGACCTGTTGCCGATTACCGAAGGCGCGCTCCCCGAAGGACAACGCCCCAGCCAAACGCGCCTGTCCAGCCCGCCCGTGTGGTTGCGTTAGGCGGTCAGGTGCTGCACCGCCCGCCAAGCGTTCAGGATGGAGAACTTGAACCCGTGCCCCGAACACGCGCTCACCAGCCACACGCGCGGCTCGTCGGGCAGAGGCTGCAGGATGAACCGCTCGTCGGGGGTGTTGGTGTAGAGGCAGGTCGCAGTCGCGAGGGTTTCGGGTAGCGCATCGGGCAGGCGACGCGCGAGGCACGCGCGCAGCGGCGCAAGGTCTGCCTCGTCCACAGGGTGCGCGGGCGCGTCGGGGTCTTGCACCTCGCCCAGCCGATGCCATGCGACCTTCACGCCCGCCTGCCTGCCGTCGCTGGGGAAGCCGTAGAAGTGGCGCGTCGCCTCAATCCACACAGGCATCCGCTCTGGGGCGAAGCGCGGCTCGGCGTCGGGGCGCACGGCGAAGTAGGCGTAGGTCTGGCGCGTGACGGTCAGCGGCAGGCTCAGCGACGGTAGCAGCTTCGGCAGCCACGCGCCCGCCGTCAGCAGCACGCGGTCGAACCGCTCGCGCGCGCCCGAATCGGTCTCCAGCCATACGCCGCTGGGCTGGGGGTCTATGCGCATAATGCGCGTCTGCTCATGAATAGCCGCGCCGTGCGTTTCCGCAAGGCGCAGGTTCGCCAGCACACACGCGCTCGCCCGCAGGAAGCCGCCCTCGCGCTGGAACAGCGCGCGCTCGTGCGCCTCGATGCAAAGTGCGGGGAACCGTGCGGTCAGCGACGCGCTATCCAGCCACTCGTAGGGGACGCTCTCGGACTGCAGGGCGTGCGCAATCGCGTTCAGTTCGGGGTCGTCGGCGTCGCCAAGCCACAGCACCCCGCAGGGCACGATGAGTTCCTCGCCTGCCTCCGCTTGCAACGCCTGCCAGAGGGGGAACGCCTCGCGCATCAGGCGAGTGTAGTGCGGGTCGGCGTAGGTGAGGCGGTAGATACGGCTCTCGCCGTGCGAGCTGCCGCGAGTGTGCCCGCGGATGAACTGCTCGTAGCCGACCGCCTCGTGCCCCTGCTGGGCGAGGAAGCGCAGCGCCGCGCCGCCGACTGCGCCCAGCCCGACGACCGCGACGCGCATACTACTTCCCTTGCTGAGGCGCAGCCTGCCCCTGCGGGTTGTCCCCCTGGGGCGCGTTCGCGGCAGGTTGCTGGTTGCTCTGCGGTTGCTGTTGCGCCTCTTGCTGCTTCTTCCGCTCCGCTTCCTGTTGCTTGCGCAGTTCCTCCAGCTGGCGGCGGATCATCTCCTGCTGCTCTTCTTGGCGGCGCGCCATCTCTTTCTGCAGGTCTGTGGCGCGTTTGCGGGTCTGCTGCGCGAGGTCTTTGCGTCCCGCCTTCTCGTACAGCTCCGCTATGCCGAACAGGAACGGGAACTCGTTCGGGCGCACGACCATCCCCGCGGCGATTTCGAGGTCGTCCAGCGCCTTTTGCTTCTGTCCTGCCTCGATGAGCATCTCTGCGCGCAGCAGGCGGATGTTCAGGTCTTCCCCGCCCTCGTTGAAGAAGCGATTAATCGCGGCGGTCAGCTGCTCGCGGTAGGTCTTCTCGCCCTCCTTGTCCTTGACCTCTTTGGAGATCTGCACCAGTTGGTTCAGCACCAGGATTTGCATCCACTGCGCGAGGCGCACATTCGGGTTTGCCGAGTTGACGATGGGCGTCAGCGCGTCGTTGATTGCCTTAAGGGTCTTGAGCCGCTCTGGGGTCGGCGTGCCGAAGGTCTTGGTGAGCGCGTCGTACTGCGCAAGGATGGGGTCTACGAATTCAGGCTTGAAGTTCTGTTGGGCAGCATTCATCACGCGCTGCTGCTCGTTGCCGATACGCATGTTGATAAACGCCTGTCGGTAGCCCTCTTTGTTTTTGTCGAAGTCGGAGGGTGGTTCCATCTTGCGCTCGGCGATGGCGTAGATGTAATAGCCCTTTTTCTCCTTATCTTGCAGCGGCTCGGTAAAGTCTTTGTTCGGCTTGAATGCCATGACTTGGTTAGCAACCTCTGTGCCGAACAGGTTGCTCAGTTGCTCTTGGATTTCGTAGTAGCCGCTGCCCGTGACGCGCCCGCCCTGCTTTTTGATGGCGTCGGGGTCGTCGGAGTATTGCTGCACGACTTCGGCGAAGGGCTTGCCCGCTTTGAGCGCGGCGTACGCCTCGTTGATACGCGCCTGCGCCTTGTCCGTGTGCTTCTCGATGGAGACGAACACGCGCGCGGGGTAGACCTGCTCGAACATCAGGCGCACCTGCTCGTCGGTCGGGTTATACTTCTCGCGCTGGCTTTTGAGGAACTTGTCCTGCACGACGCGCATGCGGAACAGCAGTTCGGGCGTTTCGGCGGCGATTTGCTCGCGCACGCGCCTGAGCGACGCGCCGCGCTCTTTGAGCGCCTTGTCGAGCGCGCGGTCGTCGCCCTTGCCTTCAGGCAGCAGTTGCTGGCGCAGCATATCCAGCTGCGACTTGATATACTCTTCCTTCGCGGCTTCGATTTCGGCGCGGGAGGCGGCGTAGCCTTGCTTCTCCAGCTCCAGCGTCATCGCCAGCTGGTTGGCGAGGTTCTGCGCCGTCTGGTAGCGCGTCTGAATCTGCGCGCCGTACTCGCTGGGAGGGTTCCCCTGCGTCTGCAGGTTGATAAAGCGTGTCAGATCCGCCTCCGTGATGACCTCATTGCCGACCTTCAGCACGGGCTGATTCAAGCCTTCTCCACCGCCGCGTTGCATCGGCGCGCCTGGCGGTATCGCAAAGAAAATCACCATGCTGCCCGCAATCAGCAGCAGCACGATAAGCCCGACGCCCTTGACCAACTTGCGCTTCAGTAGCTCGCGAAATGTGCGTACTGTAATGCCAGCCATCTATTTGCCTCCTGTTGCTTGTTCGATAAGGTGTTGCATCGCCTGCAGGCACTGGCGCGAGACCTCCGCCTGCGGTAACCCCTCAATTCGGGCGTGTGTCTCCAGCGAGAGGTAGCCCGTGTAGCCGCTGCGGGCGATTTGCTGGAAGTGGTCGCGGTAGCCGATGTCCCCTTGCCCAACGACGACCCAGCGCACGCTGCCGTCGGGTTGGCGCACAGCGTCTTTGATGTGGATATGGCGCACATAGGGCTGCGCGGCGTCGAAGCCCGCCTGCGCCGATTCGCCCAGCACAAAAGCATTGCCGGGATCCCACACGCCCACCAAGTACGGTGAGTTCAGTTTGCCCAACACCTGCGCCAGCTCCGCGCCCGTGCCGACCTGACAGCTATGTTCGTTCTCCAGCCCCAGCACGACGCCCGCGCGCTCGGCGTAGGGAATCGCCCGCTCCAGCCAGCCCAGAATCTGCGTCTCGCGTTCGGGGATCAGCGCACCCGCCCGCCAAAACGCAAAAATGCGCACCAGCGGCGCATCGAAAAACGCGGCGACCTCCAAGCAGTGCTGGAGCAACGGCAGCTGCGCCGCGAGATCTGCTTCCTGCGCGGCGTGCATGGGTCCCCGTTCGGACGCGCCGAACAAATCGGTCTTGAACACGGGCGTCGCCAGCGCACAGACGCCCATCCCGTAGTCCTGGAGTAGCGACTTTGCGCGGCGCAGGGTCGCCTCGTCCGCCTGCGCAATGTTGACGCCCCACAGCGTGCGCAGCTCCACGCGCTCGATCCCGAACTCACGCGCGACCTGCAGGGCGGTCTGCAGGTCGTCGGCGATTTCGTCGGTGATCACGGAGAGTTTCATTGGGAGGGGTTCTGCAAGGTGTGCGCGATGATAATCGCCTCGGCGATTTCGCGCATGCTCTTGCGCGTGTTCATGCTCTGCACCTGAATGCGTCGGTAGGCTTCCTGCTCGCGCAGTCCGTAGGTGTCCATCAAGATGCCCTTGGCGCGTTCGATGATTTTGCGCGTTTCCAGCGTCTCTTTGAGGTCGTCCACCTGCTGTTCGAGTTCGCGCGCCTCTTGATAGCGGGCGAGGGCGACCTCGATGGCGGGGGTCAGATCCGCCTGCTTGAACGGCTTGACGAGGTAGCCGTACACGCCCGCCTGCTTCGCGCGTTGGATCAGCTCGCTGTCGCTGTAGGCGGTCAGCAGAATCACGGGCGCGAGCCGCTCCTCGTGCAAAATGCGCGCCGCCTCGATGCCGTCCATTTCGGGCATCTTGACATCCAGAATCGCGAGGTCGGGTTTGAGGGCGCGCACTTTTTCGACCGCCTGCGCGCCGTCGCTCGCCTCGCCGACCACCGACATGCCCAGCTCCTCCAGCATCTGCCGCAGGTCTAACAGAATGATCGGCTCATCGTCGGCAATCACAATCCGCAGTTTGTGCATCCGTATCATCACCCTTAGAGGAGAGTATACCCCAAGCGGCTGGGGGTGGGCGACACAAGTAATCCCCTCTCCGTATTATGCCAATCGCGTGTCCAAAGTTCATGAATTGAATTGCCCCCCTCCTGCAGGTTCCCCCCGCTTCGCGAGGGGAACCGCGCACGGGTTCGGTTCCCCCTGCTCGCAGGGGGAACCTTAAGGAGGGGGTTCTCGTTTATCCGTACTTTTGTGAACTCTGGCTCAGCGATTAGTATTATGGAGTGCGGAAGCACAGCTTCCGCCCGACGCTGAAGCTTCGCTTCAGCACTCCAAAGGTTTCAGCGCGGGACACCCCTCTCCCGCCGCCCTAAAGGGGGTAGGTTTTTTCTCGCGCGGTTGGCATTGCGGGCGGGACGCCCGCGTTCCCAGCGTCGCGCGTGCTGGGAGCGCGAGCGTCTCGCTCGCACGGCGGTAAAAATGCCCTGTTCGGCAACGCCGCGAGCAGGCACGCCCGCAAAAAAACTACCCCTTTAGGGGAGAGGGGCTGGGGGTGAGGGCAAAAAGCGCACGACACCCCTCCCCCGCCACGCGGGAGAGGGGCTGGGGGTGAGGGCTTAGCACCCGCTACCGAAGGCGAACAGCACCGTCAGCAGGTCGGCGTCGTCCACTGTGCCGTCGCCGTTGAGGTCTTCCGCGCCGCCCGAACCGCCGAAGGCGAACAGCACTGCCAACAAGTCGGCGTCATCGACGCAGCCGTTGCAGTCCACATCGCCCTCCAGCCGCGCGCCGCCATAGGAAGCCAACTGGATGTTGAACGCACGCGCACAGGCGGGAATCAACGGGGTACACACTGCATCCGTCACGAAGCCTGTGAAGCCCACCTCAGAGATCGCCGTCACATTGTTCAGCTGGATTGTAACTACACGGTTCAGCAGCCCCAGCGGGTCGCTCGTGCATTGAATCTCCTCCAAGTCTACCGCGATGGTTCCGTAGATGCTATCGATGCGGAAGGGGTAGCCTGTCCCCCCGATGGTGATGATTGTGCAGACAGGCTGGGAAATATTCTGCGCCGTCCATGTGATGCGGTTGCCGCTGACGCTGGCGACAAAGCGCACCGTCTGGGTGGACTGAATCGAGTTAACAATCTGGTTCAGCGTCGTGGTGAAGTTGAGGGTGCCTGGGTCAAAGTTGATGACGAAGGCGTTTTGTGCGCCTGTTGTGCCGCTGGAAAAGGACTGGACGCACCCTTGTCCCAAGTCAATGTTCACGGCGTAGTCGGCGTTGTTGATTTTGAACGAGACGCTGCCTGCATCGCGCAGGCGGGCAGCCAGAAATTGCGCGTGGCTTGCGCTGAGAAGCGCAGCAAAGACCAAAAGCCCGAAGAAGCGTGCCATCTGCATCATCATCGATACCTCCTTTCCCGTGGTCGGGTACGGTAATTATACAATAGAAATCCCGTTTTGTCAAGGGGGGCACAGTGAATGCGCCCCCCTATTGGCTTAGTTGGTGCGTCGGCAGTGGTTGGGCGCGCCGTCGTCGCCGAACGGCTGATCCGTGCGCCCCGCTTGCCCTGGACAAGTGTGGCACGGGCGTCCGCCGCGTGGGTGCCCCGACGGGTACTGCGAGACGATGCCCGACAGACCGTAGTAGATGTAGTTGGAGCCTGCAGGGGTGTGGAACGGTAGGCTCGTGTCAATCACGGCGTAGAGCGGCTTGGTCTTGCGCCCAGCCTCGCGCACGGTGACCTGCCCGCCTTGAACCTGCCGCGTCTTGACATTCCCCGAATGCCCGTCGACATAGCCCACAGACGCCACCAGATTGTGCCGCCCCTGAATGTAGGAGCCAAGCCCATCCTGACTCCCCTGATGGTCGCCTAACACGCCGTCATACAATACGGGCGTGCGCACCACATCGTCGATTTCGGCGAGCCGAATCGAGCGCGGACCGCCAGGCCACGGCCACTGCGGTAGCGGCATGCTGCCCCGCTCAAACAGACACCAGTTGCCGATGTAGGCGGTCGTCTTGAAGTCAGAGCGCTGGTTGTTGGGACACAGCTCCAACGGCGAGAACGCGGTGCGCACATCCCATGCTTGCCGATCGGACGGACACCCCGATAGGTCGGCGTTTTTCATGTAGGGGAAGATGGCATGGTAGACCGTAAACGCGCAGAAGCCGCCCGCGCCGTTCGAGGTCATATACAAGCTGAACGGGAACGCCTCGTCGTAGTCCTGGATATACTGCAGTCCGCCAAGCGTGATCTGCTTGGTGTTGCTTAGACACTGGGTCTGACGCGCTTTCTCGCGCGCCTGAGCGAACACAGGGAACAAGATCGCCGCCAAAATGGCGATGATCGCGATAACGACCAGTAGCTCGATCAGCGTAAATCCGCGTCGTTGCATCGTCATACCTCCTCGTGAGAATTATACGCCGAATTATACCCCACTCCTGCTGTAAATATGCCAGTTCGGGGGCAAATTCGGTTAGCCGCGCTCTGTTGCGTCCGCCTCTTGCAGGTAGCGTGCGCCGAGTTCAATAAACGCCGCGCGGTCGATGTCGGCGGGCAGGTCGTAGGCGGCGGCGAACAGGCGCCATTCGTCGGCGAGGGTGAGTCGGCTCTCGCCGTCGGTTTCGGAGGTCTGTCCGTAGGCGCGTCCGCCTGTGCTGGGGCGCGGCGGGCGCGGGTCTAACAGGTAGTGCAACGCGCGCGCCTTGAGTTCGCGCAGCAGCTCGCCATCAATCTGGCGGCGCAGGTCGGGATGCAGGTTCCACACGCGCTGTCGCACGATTGCCCCATTCAGCGCGTCGCCCAGCGCGTCCGCCCGCGACTCGATGGCTTGGTTCAACTCCACGGCGGTCATATCCGCAGCGTCTATCGGCAGCAGGTCGTACACCTGGCGGGTGCGAATCTTGTGAAACTCGTGCGTGCGCGTGTCGGCGTCGTACAGCACCCATCCCTTCGGCTCGCCTGCCTCCTCCCAGATGTTGGTGCTGGTGAACTCGGTCGCGCCTGCGTAAATCGCGTTCGGCGCAACCTGTTGATAGATGTGCCAGTCGCCCAGCGCGATGTAGTCCCATTCGTCGCGCACGATTTTCTGTCGGTCAATCGGTCGCTCCAGCGTGAGCTGGGTGACGCCCTCCAGCAAGCCGTGCAGCAGCAACAGGTTGTAGCGCGTGTTTGGGTTCGGCTGCAGGATGCGCCGCTCGATGTCGGGCACACCCCGCGCGGGAATGCATAGCAGGGTCGCGTTCAGCGCGGGAATCTCCAGCCCATCAATCTGGTCGTAGACGACCTGTACGCCGTCGAGGTGTTTCAGCAGCGCGAGGATACAGCCGCTGCCTGCAACGCGCGGCGTCTCGTGGTTGCCCGCGATAATCACCAGCGGCGCGTTGCGGCGACTCTTCTGAAAGTCGGACAGGTAGCTATAGGCAGCGAGAAGGCTGCTGTTGGGCGGGCGCACGGCGTGGAACAGGTCGCCCGTGATTAGCACGAGGTCGGGTTCGGCGTCGCGGACGGCGCGCAGGGCGCGTCGGAACGCCTGCAACACATCGTATTCGCGCTGGTTCATGCCGTGTTCGTTCGTGCGGCTGTAGGCGCGATAGCCCAAATGCACATCGCTGAGGTGCGCGATTCGCATCGACGCAAGTATACCTGCGGGGGTACTCTATCGACGATGGAACTGCTGCCGACGCGCTACTTGAGTGTGGCGGGCGAATACGCAGGCGCGGTGCATATCCCGCTGGCGGAACTGGAACGGCGCACGCATGAGTTACCCCCGCCTGTGCGCGAGGTGTGGGTGGTCGCTGACTCGCAGGAGGCGTACTACGCGCTGGGGTGGCTGCACGCGCGAGGCAGGCGCGCGCGGCTTGTACCTGCGCCGCCGCCAGACGCCGACCCAACGGCGCGCTATCGGCTGTGGGAACCGAATGAGTGGTTGGAGACCGTTCTGTATGCTTGGGAAACGGCTACGCAGGCAGAGTTCAGGATTGCCCCCCTCCTTCAGGTTCCCCCCACTTCGCGAGGGGAACCGAGTGCGGGCGTGGCTAATCCCGCTTCGCGAGGGGAACCGCGCGGGGGGTCGGTTCCCCCTGCGGGCAGGGGGAACCAACGGAGGGGGTCGCTCTCACAGCACCTTCGCGCCCTCGACTTGGGCTGCGGCAGCGGGCGCGAGGCGGTCTATCTGGCGGCGCAGGGCTGGCAGGTGGTCGCGGTAGACCGCCTGCCCGAAGCCCTGCAGCGCGGGCGCGACCTGCAGCATCGCTATGCGCCCGACAGCCCGCCCATTCAGTGGGTCTGCGCCGACTTGGAAAAGAGCGACTGGCAGCCCGACGGGAAGTTTGACTGCATTTTGTTGTTTTACTTCTACGCGCGCGCGTTGATAGCCCGCGCCTGCGCGTGGCTGAAGCCAGGCGGCGCGCTGCTGGTGGAGGCGTTCACCGCGACGCATCGCGCCCGCTTCGGCAAGCCTGCGTCGGACACGCGCGTGGCGCAACCCGACGAACTGCCCAGCCTGCTGCCAGACGGCATGCGCGTCGTGGCGTACTCGGAGGGCTGGCGCACGAGCGGACGCCACACCGCGCGGCTGTGGGCAATACGCAAGCAGTGAGGCAGCAGGAGTCGCGCGCCGCCCGCCGAACTCTACGCGCGTGGACAAGAGCCTGCAAGAGACCTACGCGCCGAACAGCATCTGCTACGGCTGCGGTCCCGCGAACCCGCACGGGCTGCACATCCGCAGTTTCGTGGGCGAGGGCGGCGAACTGGTCGCCGAGTGGCAGCCGCAACCGCACCACCAAGCGTTCGAAGGCGCGCTCAACGGCGGGGTCATCGGTACGCTGCTGGACTGCCACTGCAACTGGACGGCGGCGTACCACCTGATGACTGTGCAGGGGCTGGAGCGTCCGCCTGCGACCGTCACGGCAGAGTACACAATTCGCATGCTGCGTCCGACGCCCGTGGACGCGCCTGTGCATCTGCGCGCGCGCCCCATAGAGACGCAGGGCAGCAAGGTCGTCGTGGAAGGCGAACTGATTGCCCAAGGCGAGGTGTGCGCGACCTGTCGCGGCACATTCGTCGCCGTCAAGCCTGGACACCCCGCCTACCACCGCTGGGAGTAGACGATGGAACGCCAACTGCTGCCCGACGACCACCTGACGGAAGCCGTCCACCACCTCGTGGAAGAGGCGGTGCTGCTGGCAGGCGGACACGCGCCCGACGCACGCCACCTGCTGCTGGCGATTCTCAAAACGCACGCCCCTATCGTACAGCAACTGCTGCCGAAAATCGACCTCGATGCCCTCACGGAGGCTGTCCAGCGAGAGTTGCAGAACTCCAACTCGTCGATTGCCGTACCCTACGAGTCGGTCATCGAGCTGGCAATTCGGATTGCGGAGCGGGAGCAGCGTCCGCAGGTAGACGAGATGCACTTGCTGAAGGCGATTGCGCTGCTGTCGGGGCTGATCCCGCGCGAGAGTGTGTTCCCTGCGCCGCCTGCGATTTTACAAATCGGCGCGAACCTGACCGAGCAGGCGCGTCAGGGCGCGCTGCCGCGCGTGGTCGGGCGCGAGGCGGAGATCGCGCTGCTGACCGAGACGCTGTGTCGCCCTGTGAACCCCTATGCCGTGCTGGTCGGGCTGGAGGGCGTCGGACGGCGCGCGGTCGTGCAGGGCGTCGCCGAGCATATCGCTGACGACACCGCGCCTGACCCGCTGCGCAAACGCCCCCTTGTCATGCTGCCGCAGCTGTTCGATAACCCCGAACTGATGGGCAAACTCATCGACGAGGCAACGCAACTGAACGCGATTTTGTATATCGAGGCGTTCGAGAGCTTTTTGAGCGCGCCCACGCCGCCGATTGAGATGCTGCGCATGGAGTTCCTCTCCGCGCTGATTGCGCGGCGCGTGCCCATCATCGGCGCGGTGAGCAGCCTGGAGATGTTCCGCCGCTATGTGCATCGCGCGCCCGACCTGCTGAAACGCTTCCAGCCCATCGAGGTGCGCCCGATGACGCGCGAGGAGACCCTCCAGGTGCTTGTGCAACTGGCGAGCCTGTTCGAGCAGCAGCACAGGCTGGCATTCCCCAACGAGACGCTACAGTTGATTGTGCAGGTCGCCGACGAGCATATCCAGCACCGCCCGTTCCCCGACAAGGCGATTCTGCTGATGGATCACATCGCGGGCAGGGCGCGGGCGCAGGGCGTTGCGTATATCGAGCCGCGCATGGTGTGGGAAACGGCGGGCGTCGTCACGGGGCTGCCGATTGGCGGGGGCGAGGCGGCGATGCTCGAATCGCTGCAAGGGCTGGAATCGTTCCTCAAGTCGCGCGTGATGGGGCAGGACGACGCCATCGAGACGCTGGTGCGCGTGTTCAGCCTCAAAATCCGCCGCTTAGACCTGCGTCCTGAGCGTCCCAACGGGGTGTTCCTGTTCGCGGGACCCACAGGCGTCGGCAAGACTGAGACGGCGCGTGCGCTGGCAGAATACTTTTTCGGCTCGCGCGACAAGATGCTGCGCCTGGACATGAACCAGTTTTACGAGGCGCACACCGCCGCGCGGCTGCTGGGCGCGGAGTTCGGCTACATCGGCTTCGAGCGCGGCGCGCCCCTGCTCGATTTCGTCGCCGAGAACCCCTTCTGCGTTGTGCTGCTGGACGAAATCGAGAAGGCACACGCCGAGATTCACAAGCTGTTCCTGCAAATCTTCGACGACGGCTACATCATCGATGCGCAGGGCAGGCGCGTGTCGTTCGCTGACACCGTGATTGTGATGACTTCGAACCTGCAGCCCGAAACGGAGGTCGGTTTTTTGCGCGAGCAGCCAAGCCTCGAAGACTGGCGCAAGGCGTTCGCGCAGCGCTTCGCGCCCGAGTTTATCAACCGTGTGGACGCGATTTGCGTGTTCCGCCCGCTGCAGCGCGAGACGGTGCGCCAAATCGTGCGCGACCGCCTGCTCAAGCAAATCATCGAGGTGTACCGCAAGCGCAATATCGAACTCGTCGTCAGCGACGAGGCGGTCGAGTGGCTGGTGGAGCAAGGCTTCAACGAGCAGTACGGCGCACGCGAGTTGGAGCGCGTTGTGGAGCGGAGCCTACTGTTGCTGCTTGCGCCGCATGTGCCCGCGATGATTCACGCCACAGGCGGCGCGCCCCAACGCTACGAAGTCGTCGTGCAAGGCGGACGCCTGACGCTGGGGTAAGTTTTATACCAATCGCAAAGCCAAAGTTATCAAAAAAACAGCAGTTGAAGACCCCCTCCTTAAGGTTCCTTAAAGGGGTAGGTTTTTTTTCCGAGGGCACGGAAACCTACCCCTCAAATCTACAAACAAAACCTATCCGCACACAAATCAACACAAGAACCACCACCACCAAGCCCCCCTCGCAGCCGTACACAACCCCAAAAAACACCCAC
>NZ_JANSHO010000075.1:0-1309 GCF_047502635.1 Synechococcus sp. RC10B2 | reverse complement strand
GGGCAAGCCTCTAGTCCTGAATTTACTGAACAACATATTGTCTTACGGAACTAAAATAGCCATACTGAATTAAGCGTGCTGCCGCGGCTATCCCAAAGTTATGTTGCTAGGTTTTTGCACCCGATTGGAACTAAATAACCGGCAAAAGACCTTGGCCGCTCAGCATGCAGGGGTAGCTCGTCACGCCTACAACTGGGGTCTGGCTATCTGCAAGCAGGCTGTTGAATCCAAACAGAAGCTACCCACGGCTATTGACCTGCACAAGCGCTTGGTAGCCGAGGTGAAGAAAGAAAATCCCTGGTACTACCAGGTCTCCAAATGCGCTCCTCAGCAGGCCCTCCGCAACTTGGAGCAAGCCTTTAAGCGCTGGCGGAGTGGGTTGGGGAAGTTCCCCCGCTTCAAACGCAAGGGAGTGCGAGACAGCTTTTACTTGGAAGGTAGCATCCGCATCTCTGGTGACCGCATCAAGGTACCTATCCTTGGTTGGTTACGCTGTGCGGAGCTGCTCCCCACTGCCACACCCAAGAACGTGGTCATTAGTCTTCGCGCTGGACATTGGTATGTCTCCTTCAAGTATGAAGCTCCGGCGCCTCAGGTGGAGAAGACCGGGGAAGTTGTGGGAGTAGACTTAGGTATCAATCGCTTGGCCACCTGTTCCGACGGGGAAGTATTCGAGAATCCAAAGCCCTATTACAAAGCGAAGAAGCGTCTGGCCAGGCTGCAACGGCGACTGAGTCGTAAGCAGAAGGGATCCGCTAACCGTAAGAAGGCAGTAGCACAGCTCGCTAAGGCCCATAAGCGGGTGGCAGACATTCGGCAAGACAATCTGCACAAGCTAACGACCTACCTGGCCAAGAAATATCGGGTAGTGGTGATTGAGGACTTGCAGGTGAAGAACCTGCTTAAGAACCACAAGCTGGCAGGAGCGCTGTCAGATTGTGGCTTTTACGAGTTTCGGCGACAGCTAGAGTATAAGGCCCGGCTCTACGGCTGTCAGGTGGTGGTGGCGGATAGGTTTTATCCGTCCAGCCAACTGTGGGCACCGACAGAAGATGCCGCTACAGGAAAGGATGTTCTGCTGCCCGTGTTGTGGTCTGGAGCTAGACCGCGACTTGAATGCAGCCCTAAACCTGTTGCGGTGGTACAGAACTACCTCAAGCTCTGGGGGAAGTGACGCCTGTGGAGATCCCTCTGGCGGGGTGGTAGGGGTGAACTCTGCCGCTAGTCATGGGTCGCTGAAGCAGGAAGAAAGCAGCGATGCTGGGCAAAGTTCTGCTTTGTTCAGCGTTGCATAAGTCTTTCGGAGCGG